>CAZMLP010001203.1:0-9929 GCA_964566745.1 uncultured Verrucomicrobiota bacterium
AACAGGGAAACCAGGCTGACGCCGTCGATCGGGTGGTCGAACGACGTCACCCCCGCGATCTCGGCGATGGTGGGGAAGAAATCGCAGCCGATGACCGGCACGTCGGAGACCGAACCGGGCTTGATTACGCCGGGCCAGCGAACCACGAAAGGCATTTTCAACGACGGCTCATACATGAAGCGCTTGTCGTAGAGTCCGTGGTCGCCGAGGAAGAAGCCTTGATCGCTGGTATAAATGACGATGGTGTTTTCCCGCAATCCATTCTCGTCCAGCCATGCCAGCAACCGCCCCACATTGTCATCGACGCTCTGCACGCAGGCCAAATAATCCTGCATATAGCGCTGGTATTTCCATTTCTTCAGCGTCTCGCCAGTGAGATCCTTTCTCTGGCCGTCCACCTCGATCTCCACCTCGGCTGGTTTGACGCCATACCAGTCACTCAAGGCTTTCCCGGTTAAGCCCGGCGGCGGTTTCAATTTCAGGTCAAAGCGGGTGAGATCGTAAAACACGGTTTGATGTTGCTCGTGGATCGCGTCGGTGCGCGTCGCGTAATCGTCGTAAAGCGTGTCCGGCTCGGGAATCACGCGATTGGCGAACTGCGCGCGATGCCTCTCGTCCGGCGTCCATTCGCGGTGAGGCGCCTTGTGATGGCACATCAGAAAGAAAGGCTGGTCCTTCGGACGATTTTTAAGGATGCCAATCGCCAAATCGGTGATGACATCGGTGGCGTAGCCGGGATAAAGGCGCGCCCCGGTCTTGTCATACAGAATCGGGTCAATGTAACGCCCCTGCCCCGGGAGAATATTCCAGGAATCAAAGCCCGTCGGATCACTCCCGAGATGCCATTTGCCGAGCATGGCCGTGTAGTAACCGGCGTTATGCAGAAGCTTGGCGACATTCTGCTGGCCACCGTCGATATGATTGAACACCGGCACGCCGTTCATGTGGCTGTATTTGCCGGTCAGGATGGTGGCGCGGCTCGGCGTGCAGATCGAGTTTACCGCGAAACACCGGTCAAAACGCATGCCCTCCTTGGCGATGCGGTCGAGGTTCGGCGTTTCATTGACCTTGCTGCCGTAGCAACTCATCGCGTGGGCAGCGTGGTCATCCGTCATGATGAACAGGATGTTCGGCCTTCTCTCGGCGGCCGCCGCCACCAAGAAGGACACCATCGAAATTAAAAGGACAGAAATGGCGCGCATGGAGTGTGTGGACAAATCGAACACCTCCATTGCGACCGGTGTCAAGCGCACGCCACCCCAGAGTGGCGGCACACCTTGCTCACTGGAGAAGTGAATCGCTGTGATGACGAGGGCGGGTTGCCGCTCACGCAGCCACTTTCCTATTTTCGACTGCGGTGACTGGACTCTCGCCAGCCTTAATTGAAGTTAACTCCTCTGGTCTGGGCCGATTTTCCGAGGCGGTTTCCGCGCCCGAGTCGAAGCGGCTCCCGGGCACCGGACTGTCGTCCGCTGGAGGCTTAATCCAGCTTAATTCACCCGCATTTGCCTTTATGGTCTCTGCCTTTTCCGGCTCCGTAACCACCGGCTTCGACGATACTTGCACCGTCGCGGACGGCTTTTCCATTTCCGACACCGCTCGTGTCTCTTTTGCCTTCCGTTGCGCCTCGGCGGCAGCCCGCAGTTCCTCGCGCACCCTCTGTTTCCGAAGCGCCTCGCGCGGCTTGTCGTTAAGGTCGTTCCAGCGCAGACGAGCCGGCCCCTCCAATTTAGCCTCCGCGATTCGCATCCGCCGCTCCTGCAGTTCCATTCCGCGAATGCGCGTCATGCCCGCGCACAACTCCCGCAACTTCCGCCAGCGCGCCTCCCCTTCGACGGGCTGCCGCGCCTCGATCATGAATTGCGCCGTCAGCCAGCCCAGCATCAGCTCGCTGAGACGCCGGCCGCTCCGCTCCTCCTCGCCCTCGAACTCGCGCGCCTCCTCGTCGAGGCGTCGCGCCAGCTCCAGCGCCTGGCCTTGCGCCACCCAATCGGCATAACCTCCCTGCCGCCAGGCGGTCAGATTGGGGGCATTAATCTCCTTTCCGCCAAAATTCCGGGCCAGGATGGTTTTGACCTCGTCCAAATTGTTTAACCATTCGAGCAATTCCGGGCCGGTCTCGCCGTCGTGGAGCCGGAGGTTGAGTTGCTCGCGAATCAAATGGGGCAGGCAGGCTATTTTGCCGGTGCGGGTGGTCATAAATCCTTTGGTGGTGGCGGGCTTCGGGAGAGTCGCCCTTTGCGAAAGAAAAATTACACAATCTCCCGCGGAATGTCCAGCGTGGAGTTTGTTTTTGACTCTCGTTGAAAAAAACCTCACTCGACGGGCTCAACCACCGCCTCGGCGCCGCTGTGGCCGGTGACACGGACAGAGCGGCCCTTCTCGATCATTTCCCCGTTGGAAATCACATCCAGGATTTCCTCGCCAAAGCGGGCCTTGCCACCTGGTCGCAAGGTCGAGACCGCCACTCCGGTCTGGCCGATTCGTCGCTCTTGCCGGCGCTCCTGCTCCGCCAGCGCCACCACGCCGCTCGCCGCCCCGGAAACCATCACGCCATACAGCGAGGTTCGCGGCAGCCAGCGGCTTAACAACCAAATGGCGAACGCCGAGCCAGAGAAGGTGATCAGCAAGTCGCGGGCACGATCCCCAAGTTGCCGGGGTAGCGAGGGGAGCGCCGGCATTCCCGGGTACAAGTCAACCATCCCCATCACGATGGCGACGAACATCATCGCCGCGCCGGTGAGACCGAGGGCCATGGTTCCCGGAAAAAGGAACAACTCCAGGGCCACCAACGCCACGCCCAGAAAAAACAGCACCGGCCACTCCCAGCCCGAAAGGCCCGCGATGTAGCCGCCCAGAAAATAGACCGCAAAGGCGGCAATGCTCACCATCCCGGGGATGCCAAAACCGGGCGTCTTCATCTCGATATAAAAAGCCACGATACCCACCATCAGGAGCAACGGACTGATGCGAGTAATCCACATTGCCAGTGTCTCGGCCCCGGTGGGCTGGATTGTGAGACGTTGCGCATGGCCAAAGCCAAGCTGGTCGAGCAAGGTGTCGAGACTCGCCACTGTCCCGGCGGAAAGCAGCGGTTTGGGGGGATCGCCATAACTCCGCTCCGCCTCCTCGTTGGTGAGCGTGAGAATCTGGCCCTTTTCGTTCAGCACCTTGCCGTCCAGCTCCAGTTTTTTGCTGCGGTCGATCATTGCCTCAATCACCTCGACGTTGTGACCGTTCTTGGCGGCGCTGGCCCGCACCAGCGCCTTGATTCCCGAGGTCATTTTCGCCTCGACGGTGTCGGGCAGGCTTTCCGGATTCCCGCCGGTCCCAAGCATAATCGGCGCGGCGGCCCCAATGACACTCTCGGGGGCCATATAGATTTGGCGTGTCGCGACAGAAATAAACGCGCCGGCCGAGAAAGCCTTGCGATTGACGTAGGTGATCTTTCGCCCGTTGAACTGGTTGAGAATTTCGATGATTTCCTCGGTGACATCCACCCGGCCCCCATTGGTGTCCATGTCGAGAACGAGCAAATCGGCCTTTTCCTGCATGGCCTCCTTGACTCCCCGCCGCACGAGATAAACGAGCGGAGGCATGATATCCTCGCGAACCGGCAGGATCACCACCTTGAGCGGGCCAGCCCCCTCGGAATCGGTGGCGGCGCGCGCGGGCAAAGCCATCGCCAACAGGCCAAGCAAGGGAAGGATGCGCCACCACACTTTCATGGCGGGAACCTACCCGATTGGCCCATCTTCCGCAAGCCGGGGAAGATCGTGACAAGGATTCCCAAGCGTCAAGCCATCCCGCCATTGCGCCGCGTGACGGGTTTGTTTAGGTTCCCTCCCATGAATTGCAGACGCGCGTTAGGGCGCGTTTTTATCTTAATCGTCTGTGCCTTCACGCTGGCCGGCTGTCTGAAGGACGGTCCCGGCAACCTCGACGAGGAAAAGGATCCTCACTACCTGGAGGGCTTGAGCAAGCAAAACACAATGGATTTCCCCGGCGCGGCGGAGGCCTTTCAGCGGGCGCTGGAAGCGAATCCGCACTCCGCCTCGGCTCATAAAAAGCTGGGACTGCTCTATTGCCAGCAACTGAACGAGCCGGACGCGGCCATCTATCACTTCCGCAAGCTTTTGCAGTTGCGCCCCAATGATCCGCACGCGGATACGATCAAGCAATTCATCATCTCCTGCCAGCAGGAGCTGGCGCGTGGCGTGTCCATTGGTCCGCTCACCAAACAAACGCAGGATGAATTGAACCGGTTGACGGTGGAAAACGACGGCTTGAAAAAGCAGGTGGAATTTTTGCGAACACAACTCGCCCAGCGACCTCCGCCGGTCACCAACCAGACTCCTGCCCAAGCGGCGCCCGTGGCGCGTCCGCAAACCGCAGTCGCTCCACCGGCAAGCAATTCAATTCTCACGAAGCCAATCACCCCGCTCCCGCCCTCGCGCACGGAGCGGGAGGAATCCCAAGCGGCCAAGACTTCGCCAAGGAACAACACGACCTCGACGCGGACCACGCCGGCTTCGAAAACTCACCGGATTCGCGCGGGGGACACCCTGCGGTCCATCGCCCCCCGTTATGGCGTGACGGTGGCGCAATTGACCGCCGCCAATCCCGGCATTGATCCGCGACGGCTGGTGGTGGGACAGGAAATCAAAATTCCGGCCCGTTAACAGCTTCCCGGCCATGCTCCACCGCCTGGTTTTGCTGATTCTGATCGCGTTCTGGCTGGTCATGAACACGCTGCTTTGGCGCTCGGAGTTTGGCGGCAAAGTGGAGCCCGGCAACGGTGTGCCGGTGGGCGTGGTCTGGCAAAAAATCCTGACCGCGCCGGATGACTCGGGCCTGGCCGTTTTGCAGGAGGGAAAACGGATTGGCTTTCTGCGCTGGGCGCCAAACGTGGGCGAGGAAAAGGCGACCGGCAAAACCGGCACGGAAGAGATCGAGGGCATGGTCAAGGTGCTGGCGAACTACCGCGTGGAACTGGGCGGGGACGTGATGCTCGGCACACCGCCGATCCGGCTCCACATCAACGCCGCCTCCATGTTTGGCACCAACTTGATGTGGCGGGACGTCTCGGCGCGGGCGGCCATCCGGCCGGTGGCCTGGTTGCTGCACGCGGACGCGGCCAAAAAGAACGTCGAATTGCGCTATGACGAGGAGACGAATGCCGTTTGGCGGCGCACCCTGACCTTTGACCAATTGCGAAATCCGCAAACGCTGCTGGCCGAACTGGGCGACCCGGCGCTGCTTGCGCTGGCCGGCCCGCTCATGCAGTTACCGGTCGCGCCACGCGGCAAGGAAGGCAAGTTTTCCTTCGCCAGTTTGTGGGAGGCCCGCCATGACTGGCTTCGCATTGGCCGCACCCAGGTGCGGGTGTACCATCTGCAGGCGCGCCTGCCAAACCGGGCCAAAGTGGAAATCGTCGTGAGCCGCGTCGGGGAAATCCTGCGCGTCGAGCTGCCGGGAGGTGTCACCCTGGTGAACGAGGCCTTGGAGAACTGGTGACACGCCATGATTGAACTCGTCCATTTGGTAAAGCGGTTCAGCGAGCTCACCGCCGTCAACAACATCAATTTGACGGTCCAGCCCGGCGAGTTTTTTGCGGTGCTTGGTCCCAACGCCGCCGGAAAAACCACCACCATTCGCATCATTGCCGGCCTCATCAAACCAACCTCCGGCTCGGCTCGCGTGGCGGGGTTTGATGTCCAAACGCACCCGCTGGAGGCCAAGCGACGGATGGCGTATGTCCCCGACTTTCCGTTTCTCTATGACAAGCTGACCCCTTGGGAGTTTATCCGGTTCACCGGCCAGTTGTTTCAAATGGAGGAGGCGCAAATCCAGGCAACGGCGCGCGAGTTGATCCCGCGATTCAACCTTGAGGCATTTCTGGAGAAGCCGATCGAAGGGCTTTCACACGGGACCAAACAGCGCGTGGCCATCGTCTCGGCGTTGATGCATCAACCCGAGGTGCTGGTGATCGACGAGCCGATGGTCGGGCTCGATCCGCATCATGCCCGGGTGGTGAAGGATGTCCTCAAGGAGCGCTCCCGCCGGGGCATGACTATTTTTCTTTCCACACACCAGTTGAGCATCGCCGAGGAAATGGCGGACCGGATAGGAATCATCCACCAAGGGCGGTTGATCGCGGTCGGGACGCGCGAGGAACTCCGCCGCCAAAGCGGGTCCGAGGGGGCGCTGGAGGACGCGTTCCTGGCGCTCACCGCCGAGGAGTCGAAGCCGGCGGGAAAATGACGAATTCCTAAAATCGAATGTCGAAAGGAATTCAAACACCCGAGGCATCGCACACCGCGCTGTGACCCGCGGGTGTTTGTTTCGGGTATCGCTGATTCTCCTGTTATTCGGGCCTCGTCATTTTGCTTTTCGCCTTACATCCCCATGATTTGGTAGCCGCAATCGACGTAGAGCACCTGCCCGGTGATCGCCGCCGCCCCGTCACTTGCGAGAAAGACACCGGTGGCGCCCAACTCGTCGGGAAGGACATTGCGCTTCAGCGGGGCGTGCGCCTCGTAGTGTTTAAGCATGTCCGTGAAGCCCGCGATGCCGCGGGCGGCCAGCGTGTTCACCGCGCCGGCGCTGATGCAGTTGACGCGAATTTTCTTCGGGCCGAGATCGTAAGCCAGATACCGGGTGCTGGCCTCGAGGGAGGCCTTGGCGACGCCCATCACGTTGTAATGCGGGACCACCTTCTCCGCGCCGTAGTAACTCATCGCCACAATGCTGCCGCCATTCGTCATCAGCGGCTCGGCGGCCCGCGCCAAGGCAACCAGTGAATAGGCGCTCACGTCGTGCGCCACCCGAAACGCCTCGCGCGTGGTGTTGACGAACTGGCCCTCCAGCGCCTCGCGCGGCGCGTAGGCGACCGAGTGCAGGAGCAAATCGAGCTTGCCAAACTTGGCGCCAACCTCGCGAAAAACAGAGGCGATGTCCTCGTCCCTCGTCACATCGCACGGCACGATCAGCGTTCCCGGCCCAAATGCGCCAGCCAGTTCCTCGACGTTTTCCTTGAGCCGCTCGCCTTGATAGGTGAACGCGAGGGTCGCGCCCGCCCTGGCCCACGCCTGCGCGATGGCCCAGGCGATGGAGCGTTTATTGGCGACGCCGAAAACAATGCCGATTTTGCCAGCGAGTAATGACATGCAATGAATCTTTCGTTAATCGTTGCCCGAAGCTCTAGGAAAATCCCCCGGTCAATGCAAGGGCGAAGACTCGCCCTCCGCCCCAATTGGCGAAAACAGGCCCGTCGGGAATTTTCAGGCAGACTCCAAGAGCTTGCGCCCGACCATTCGCCATCCGGGAGAATTGCGACGGCGCTCTTTACGCGCGCGCGGATTCCCGTTAAAGCTTTCCCATGCCATCTCGTTTAGCCAATCAATGGGTTCTCATCACCGGCGCCTCCAGCGGATTCGGCGCGGCCGCGGCCAAGGCCTTTGGCGCGGAGGGTTGCAAACTCCTGCTCGGCGCGCGCCGCGTGGACAAACTGGAGGCGGTCGCCGCGGCGGCCCGACAAGCCGGCGCCCCGGTGGCGCTCGCGCAATCGCTGGATGTGACCCAGACCGCCAGCGTTGACGCCTTTGCGCAATGGGCGCGCACGCACACGGACAAAATTGACGTGCTGGTGAACAACGCGGGCGGCGCCAAGGGATTGGACACAGTGGCGAACGGCAAGGACGCGGACTGGGAATTCATGATGCAGGCGAATGTGCTGGGGGTGTTGCGAATGACCCGCGCCATCCTGCCCCTCATGACCAACAACCCCGGCAGCTACATCTTGAACATTGGCTCCATCGCTGGCCGGGTGGCTTACGAGGGGGGCGCGGCCTATTGCGGGGCGAAGGCGGCGGAATTGTTCATCACGCGCGCGTTGCGGCTGGAATTGAACGGCACCGGCGTGCGGGTGGGCACGATTGATCCGGGCATGGCGGAGACGGAGTTCTCCCTGGTTCGGTTCTCTGGTGACGCCGAGCGGGCCAAAAAGGTTTATGACGGCACGATTCCCCTGACGGCCGAGGACATTGCCGAAACTTTGGTTTGGGTGGCCAGCCGCCCGCCGCATGTGAACATCGACGAACTGGTCATCAAATGCACCGACCAAGCGGCGATCCACAAGGTTTACCGGCGCAAGGCCAATTGACAGATACTTCCCAAGGTGCCGGGCGTAATCCTCAGGACCGCACGGCCCTCAATTGCTGCCATCCCTTGAAAATGTGGTAGAAAGCATACGCGTGAAAAGCCACGGGCAACCACGCTTGAAATAATAGATAGAGCGCCCCGTCCAGGGCATAGAGCGCCATGCCGACGAGAAACGCCCAGCTTTTCCCCCGCACGCCAAACTTGCCGAACATGACGAACAGCGCGCACAAAAGCAGGTTGACCACGAGCGCGACCGCTTTCGCTGAGTTGCCGGACTCACTCACGGCACCATCCACCGCCTGCGTGATGCCCAGCCCGAAAATAAATCCAAAACCGGACCCGGTGTACGCCATGATGGAATTGACGACCGAAAGGCCGGCAATCCAATAAAACCAGCTCGCGGCATTGCGGATGGCCGGATCACCCGAAAAGTCCGCCGACCCGGCTTTGGAGGAAGCTCCCTCTAGGACGACTTGGACGGGGGATGGACGGGGAGGCACGGTTTGTTTGGCCCCCAATCCCAACTCGGCGAGTTCTCCGGCGGGGCCCCATGTCAGGAGATCGCTGCGCGAAACACGAGTGGTGGCGTCCACTCGTCCGTCGCGCACCCATCCCTGGAGGTCGGCGAGCGACACCGGCCCGTAAACCTGTCCATCGGCCCCCACCACTTGATACGTCACATCCATAGGTCTGTTTTTTCCTTGAATTTTCCCCATTGAAACAGGCACGCGAGCAGTCCTCAACTTCAAAAGCCGCTCCAATTGCTTTTTTGACAAGAAAGACAACGGCGAGACCAGGACCTAAAACACCACCGGCGCCGCCACCGCCACTTTCAAACGCTCCAAGTAATCTTCCCGTGAAACCTCGTGGGCGCCCAACTGCGCGGTGGCAGGTGTGACCATTTGTGTGTCGAAAAGAAGGAAGCCGTGTTTCCGCAAACGCTCGAACAAATGGCAAAGGGCTATCTTCGAGGCGTTGTCGGCCCGATGGAACATCGATTCCCCCGCAAACAAGCCGCCGACCGCCACCCCATAGACGCCGCCCACCAATTCGTCCCCTTGCCAGCACTCCACGCTGTGGGCATGGCCGGCGAGGTGCAAATTCGTGTAAGCATCGACAAACTCCGGAGTGATCCAGGCTCCCTTTCGCCCGGGATCACCGCAAGCCTCGATCACCCGTCGAAAGGCGCGGTCAAAGGTGACTTCATAGGGCCGTTTGCGCAGTGCCGCCGCCAGGCTGCGCGACACGTGAAAACCGTCCAACTCGAAAATTGCGCGGGGGTCGGGCGACCACCAGGTGATGGGGGCAACCGTCCACGGGAAAATGCCGTTGCGATAACCGAGCACGAGACGATCCACCGAAAGATCGCCCCCGAGCGCCACCAGCCCGGCGTAGGGGCCTGCCGCAATGGCCGACCGCGCGGAAGGAAACCAGAGCCGGTCATTCAACACCGCGGGTTGACCCGGACGCGCCGTCATTCGATCGCCCGCAATAGCGCCGCCTGGAAACAACCGCTCACGTCCAATGCCCAGGCATAGCGGAGATTGTCCGGCGTGACCTCGGGCTTGACCATGTCCAGGTCAGGCGCGCCCAACCGCACCCAGCTGCCGACCCGGATGTCATTGAGAATTTGCAGCAACCACTCAAGTTCCTCGGCATTGAAATCCAAGCGGCATTCCTCCGCGCTGCCAGGCAACCGGATGAAGCGATCCGGCGAGGAAAGCCAGCTTTCCAATTGACGCCGTGACTCCGCCCGGTGCGCGGCC
>CAZMLP010001204.1:0-4220 GCA_964566745.1 uncultured Verrucomicrobiota bacterium
AGTTCCATTTTCCACCTGGCAACCGGCTGCGGGACCTCGATGCTCGCAGCCTGAGCAACCACACACGACGCCAAAAACGCGGCGACCAACCATTGAATCAATTTCTTAGCCGGAACGATGCAGTTGAATGCGATTTTCCGAGCGTAAAATTTTTGGAAAATTGCGGTAGGGACGCGTTCCACCGCGTCCCTGACTTGCCTCGGCGTGGAGGTTTCCACAGCCCCAGGGCAAAATACGCGCAAGCAAAAGTGGGACGCGGTGGAACGCGTCCTTACCATAGGCGAAGCGGGGTCACGTCTGTGGCAAGACCAAACCCCACTGCATGGTTCCGGCTTAACGCGCGTCGTCATCGGAGGAAATGCCCAGGCCAACGGTGGTGACCGGCAGGTCTTTGATGCGGACGTTGCGGTGACGCACCGTCTTGCCGTCGTTGTAATTTTGCAGGCCGATATAACCGGACAAGCTCCGGCGCGTCGGGTCGGTCCAGGTGTTCACGAGCCTGCCGTTCAGCCGGAAACTGTAGTTGTGATCCTGGCAAATGATCTCGTATTGATTCCATTCGCCGTATGGTTTCATCGGAACCGCGACCGGCGGATGAAACGGATAGATGGAGCCGGTGGTGTCCGTGATCTTGGCTGGCGCGGGGTCGCCGATCTCAAACTCGTGCCCCTGCCGCACCGCCAGCCACGGGTCGTTTCCTGGATTCGGAAATCGCACAAACACCCCCGAGTCGGCAATTGGTTGCTCCTGCTTCCACTCACCGCGCAGCACGAAGTTTGTGAACACGCGATTGGTAAACCACCACAAGCCCATCCCGCCACGCCCTGTGGCGACGCCATTCTCCAGAGTGAAATTGCCAGGGCCGCATTGCGCCCAGCCGTCACTGGCATCTTTGCCAAACAGATTTGTGAACCCCTCCTCCCCGGGCGCGCCAGGCGGAACGTTCCCGAGCAATTCGGGGGGAATCCCGGTGATGGTTCGCGCCTCGACTTTGCGAAAGAAGATTTCCGCCGCCTCGGATTGCAACTGGATTCGCCCGCTCGCCAGCGTGATCTCCCGGTTTCTTTCCTTGTGGCGCGGATTGGCCAATGCCAGCACCACCTGGCCGTTCAAAATGTGGATCGCCGAGTTGCCCCACGCGATCACCTCGCAAACATTCCACTCGCCCGTCCGCTCGGGATCGAGCATCGGCGTGATCCCCTCGCCGGTCGTGAATTGTTTGCCGCCCGGAATGTGGAGAACACACTGCTCGCCCTGCGCCTCGCCACGATAGGGAACCAGCGGCTCTTTTTCGAGCGTCACCTTGCGCCCCTCGATGTCCACGTAAGTACCCGCCACGCCCCACCATTGGCCCGTGCCCTTCTCCATGATGTTGCACTCGACCGAGCGCATCCACGCCGAGCTGCCCGCGCCATGCGGCCCGACGCACCAATAGAGCAGCCCGCTGTCCCGGTAGTATTTCGCCTCCTCGCGTGGCGGCCATTTCTTCCGGCCCCACTTGTATTCCACGCGAATATGAACGTTGCTGAAGGCCGCGCGTGTGGTCAGCCCACCGAACAACTCGCCGGAGACGCGAATCGCCGGTTGCCCGTCCTTCTCCACCACGGTGAACACATGGAGGGGATCGTTGTTCAAACCAAGCGGAGGATCAGTGGCTTTTGCCGGGTCCTGATAGCCGCCACTGCGCGGGCCGAGCCAGGTGTCCCAGCCGGTCAGGTCACGACCGTTGAAGAGTTGCGTCCAGGCGTTGGTTTTCGCCTGCGCGAAAGCGGCTCCACTTGCGCAGACAAGGGCGCAACTGATGAAAATGAGGGCAAGCGCGCGCATGAGCCAGTTCAGGTTGATTCACGCGACAATAGAAGAGACCTCGCTCTCGATCAACGGGGATTGCGGCGATTTACCGTGCCGTCAGCACCACGTAGTTCCGTTTGCCCTTGCGAAGCAGCAAGTGTTTGCCAAACAACAAATCGCCCGCCACGACCGCGCGATGCACATTCGCCTCGCGGATGTTGTTCACGTATATGCCGCCGCCCTCGATGTCTTTGCGCGCCTGTCCTTTCGAGGCGCACAAGCCCGCATGAACAAGCAAATCCATCAATGGCCAGCCACCTTGAATCTCTGAGATGGCGGAACCAATTATACCCGACATCTGTCCTTCGAGTTTTCTGAAGCCCGTCCCGCCGTCCAGCGTCAAAAGCGGCTTGGTTGGCGCTTCCCCGACAATTTCAGCGAACGTCGTCTCGCTTACGCCCGCCAAGTCGCCGCCAAAAAGAATCTCTGTCGCGCGGATGGCCTCGTCGGTGGCCGCCGATCCGTGGATCAAATCCGTCACCGCCCGTGCCAAGGCGCGGTGCGCCTCGCGGGCGCCTGGATTCGCGGCGTGTTTCGCTTCCAAGTCGGCGACTTCCTCGCGGCTTAGAAATGTGAAGTATTTTAGGTAACGAATCACGTCCCGGTCGTCCGTCCGAATCCAGAACTGGTAAAACTTGTAAACACTGGTGCGCTTGGGATCGAGCCACACCGCGCCGGCCACAGTCTTGCCGAACTTCGAGCCGTCCGCGTTCGTGATGAGCGGCAAGGTTAGTCCAAAAACATGCGCGCCCAGCTTTTTGCGACAGAGGTCCGAGCCGGCGGTGATGTTGCCCCACTGGTCACTGCCCCCGATTTGCAACTCGCAATCGAGGTCACGCCGCAGCACATAAAAATCAAACGCCTGGAGCAGCATGTAGCTGAACTCCGTGTAGCTTATGCCCGTCTCGCGGTCCTCCATGCGGGCGCGCACGCTCTCCTTGCCCACCATCATGTTCACGGAAAAATGCTTGCCGATGTCGCGCAGGAAATCGAGATAGCTCACCGGCGCGGTCCAGTCCGCGTTATCGACGAGCCGGGCGGGATTGAGGGCCGTCTCGAAATCAAGCAACCGCTTCAACTGCTCCTTTACCGAGGCAATGTTGCTCGCGAGCGTCTCCTTCGAGAGCAACTGGCGCTCCTGCGTCTTGCCACTGGGATCGCCAATGGAACCCGTCGCGCCGCCCGCCACCGCGATGGGCCGGTGCCCCAGCAATTGGAACCGGCGCAACGCGAGCAGCGGCACGAGGTTGCCTACATGCAAGCTGTCCGCCGTGGGGTCGAAACCGCAATAGAGCGTAATGGGGCCGGTCGCGATCCGCGCGAGCAATTGGTCGCGATCGGTGCAATCCGCCACCAACCCGCGCCACTCGAGTTCCTCGTAAATGTTCATGAGCGGGCAAGTTATCGGTTCTCGCCCGGCGCGGCTCAAGGCGAAAGTCTCCATCGAAAAAGCACGGCACCGATACGTTTACGCAATCAACCGAGCACCTTCGCCAGCACGCCCAGCATGTTAGTCCAGCCCGCCCTGGTCCGATCCGCGTAATCGGCCCACGCCGGAGCCAACTCGTGCGTCAACGCCAGTTCACACCCTCCGCTCGTCGGCATGATTTCAATCTCCACGCGCGAGCTGTCGGACCCGGCAATGCCCCACGTGAACACCAGCCTGCGCGGAGAATTGATCTCCAGATACTGGCCGACGTGATCAATCTCCCGCCCTTGCCGTCGCACCAGAAACGAGAATGCTCCTCCTATGCGGGCATCAACGTTAAGATGAACGATCTCCTCCTCGCGCACATTGGGACCGAACATCCATTCCCCGAGCATCCGCGGGTCCAGCCAGGCCGCAAAAACCTCGTCCGCAGACGCCGGAAAATGTTGGGTTACGCGCACCAACACGGGCGGTGTGTCAGCGGTGGCATTTTGCCTCGCCGCCTCATCCAGCGTCTTCGGCCCAGGGATGAACCACGCGTTCGCAATGCGACCGTCCCGCACCTCGTAAATGGCAACCAACTCCGCGACGCCTGTTCCCTCGGGAAACGTGCGCGTCACTTTTTCCTGATCGACCACAATGTTGCCCATCACGATCCGCTTCACCAGCGTGGCGTGGAGATTCGGCTCTTGAAACCGGGCGGCAAACCGCTCGCGCAACTGCGCCGTGCCGGCCGCCAGCAATTTTGCCGGATGCTCGAATTGTTGGGCGTCCGCGGCATAGGTCGCGAGGATGGCATCGACGTCGCGCGCGTTGTAAGCGTCCAGTTGCCGCTGCACTACCGCCTCGGGATCGGAATTGTTATTCAATGAGTCGCTCCGGTTGGGATTGTCTTTATTTCGTGAATTCTCTCCAAGGTCGTCAACTCGCCCGCGCTGTC
>CAZMLP010001205.1:0-3425 GCA_964566745.1 uncultured Verrucomicrobiota bacterium
GCCACGCTCGCGTTGATGACGGAGGTGGGGCCGCCGGATTGCGCCACCAACAAATTGCCGGTCAAATCTGACATAATAGTTCCAGTTTGGGTGTGCCCCGGCGAGATGCCGCAAGGCCGTTCAAGCGGCGTTTTCCCGCCCAAAACGCCGCGAACCTTGCCAACCGCGCCGGGGGCTGTCAAAGCGGAATTGGCCGGAAACACCGCGCCTTGCCGGCGGGCAACTCCCCCGCAAAAAACCGTTGCACTGGGCGGCGGCGTGCCGCAAGTTACCGCGCGCTGGTGGAGAGATGGCTGAGTGGTTTAAGGCACACGCCTGGAAAGCGTGCGTACCCAAAAGGTACCGAGAGTTCGAATCTCTCTCTCTCCGCCACCACTCAAAAAATCCCGCTTTCGCCGCCGTGATGATTTCCGCTTTGACTGGAGTTTCTCCCGCCGACGTTCCACAATACCACCCGTGAACGGGGCCTGGCGCCTCCCTTTCTCGACGCTTGAAATCCACCCAGCCAGGATCTGACGTTGATCCCCTAATCAAGCACGCGCGGTCGTCACGACGGCGTTACCAGGGCTTTGTCCGCGATTACCAGCAAAGCCAGCTCGACGCGGAGGAGGATGCGGAGAGCGGACGGTCCAACGGGTCCGCCAAAAAAGACGAAAAACCGGGCGCGCCCATGTCCGCGGAGCGCAAGGCCCGGCGCAAACAATACTTGCGCTCCTATTGGCGCTGGCTTTGGCCGCACCGCCAGGCCATCGCGGTTTTGTTCGGGCTGGCGTTGCTGGCGGCCGGGCTGGAATTGGTCGAGCCGCTGTTCATGCGCTACATCGTCGATCACGTCCTGCTGGTGACGGGAAAATCGGCGGCCGAGCGCCTGCGTCTGCTCAACCTCGCGGGAGGTTTGTTTGTGGCAGTGGTGGTGGCCTCGCGGTTGATCGGCGCGGTAAAGGATTATCGCCAGCGCCTGGTGAACGTCCGCGTCATCCTCGCGTTGCGGCGCTCCCTGTTCGACCGCTTGCTCCATTTTCCGCTGCCGAAATTGTGGGACATGAAGACCGGCGGCATCCTCTCGCGCCTGACGGGGGACGTGGAAACCACCACCGGACTGTTGCAGCTCGCAATCATGTCGCCGGCCATTTCGGTTCTTCGCCTCTTGATTGCGGTGGGGCTGCTGATCTCGCTTAACTGGCGTCTGGCGCTCACGGCGCTGGCCATTATTCCCGGCGTGATGCTGGCTAGCTTCGCCTTTTCCAAGCGCATCCGGCCGATCTACCGCTCGGTGCGCAAGGACGTCGAGCACATCGACGGGAGGGTGGGCGAGACGATCTCGGGCATTCGCGTGGTGCGGGCCTTCGGTCGCGAGACGCGCGAGTTGCTAAGCTATCTGGTGGGACGTCACACCGTGCTGCGCAAGGAGATGTTTGCCCAGCGGCGGGAAATGATCCTGTGGACCTCCTGGGGGCTGTTGCTGGGGGCGGTCAATGTTGTGATCGTCTGGTATGGCGGCCATCTGAACATCACCGGCGGCGCGTCGATTGGCGACATCATGGCGTTCCAGTGGTACACCTTCCTGCTGCTGAACCCGGTCTGGAACATCGTGAACTCCTTCTCTGAAATGCAGCGCTCTCTCGCCGCGATGGAGCGTGTGTTCGAGGTTTTGGCGACCGAAAGTGACAAGCCAGACAAGCCGGGCGCGATTGCGGCCCCGACGACGGTGCGGGAACTCCGGTTCGACGGCGTCGAGTTTGAATACCGCGAGAACCAGCCGGTGGTGCGGGATTTCAACGTGGCGGTCCCGGGCGGAACGGTGGTGGCGCTGGTCGGCCGGAGCGGCGCGGGCAAAACCACGGTGACCGACTTGGTGGCGCGCTTCCACGATCCCACCAGGGGGCGTATTTTGCTGAACGGAACGGACATCCGCGATTTCAAGCTGGCGACGTATCGCAACCTCCTGGCCATCGTGCAGCAGGACGTTTTTCTCTTCGACGGCTCGGTACGCGACAACATCGCCTATGGCCGCAATGACGCCACCGACGCGGAGGTCGAGGATGCCGCCCGGCGCGCCAACGCGCATGAGTTCATCTCCAAGTTGCCCGACAGCTACGGAACCTTCGTCGGGGAGCGCGGAGTCAAGCTATCCGGCGGCCAGCAACAGCGGCTTGCCATCGCGCGCGCCATTTTGAAGTCGCCGCAAATCCTGATTCTCGACGAGGCCACCAGCAATCTGGACACCGAAAGCGAGCAACTCATCCAGGCATCCATGGCCACCTTGTTGGCGGGCCGGACAACCTTTGTCATCGCGCACCGGCTCTCCACGATCCGGCAGGCGAACTTGATCCTCGTCATGGAACAGGGCCGAGTGATCGAGCGCGGCACCCACGACGAGCTGATGGAGGCTGGCGGCGTTTACGAGGAGATGGTCCGCCGCCAAATGGCCTCGAACAGCGAGTTTGTCGAGGCGCCGGAGGCGAGTGTTCGAGGGGCCGGATCGTCGCGGTGACAATGCCAAGGTGAATCGCCGGCTCGGCTGCACGGCTTTGATGAAAAAGCAGAAAAGACGGCTCCTCAGAGCCTCGCCCCGCCAGCATCTACCGGGTCATCCGATTCGCCGATTTCAATGATCACCAAGCTGCGGACGTAGTCCCTCAATTCGCATCTTCTACCCGCGATGGTGGGGCGAGGCTCTGGCAAGCCGTCTTTGTCTCGCCCCTGGGTTGCTTGCGCCGGAGTCATCCCGACAGCGTGGCAGTAAAGGGTTACCCCCATCACTGCACCAGCTTCAGCCGGTAGAACCGTTGCGCGGCGTTCTCCGCCGCTGGCTCAATGTAGGTGTAGTTGGTGGTGAATTGCACGATCTTCTCCCATGTGACGAGGTCCGACGACTTCTGCAACTCGTAGTTCAATCCCGTGTCGCCCGTGCAGGTGACCTGAATCAGCCCGGCCACCATCTGCACCGTCAAACGCGCCTCGCCGCCGCCCACCGTGAGTTGGAAGGTTGTCGTCGCGCCCTCGCCGGGCAAGCCGTTGTCCGTCACGCGCACCGTGATGGTTTTCGTTCCCACGTCGGTTTTGGCCGGTGTCCAAGCGATCGCCCCGGTGGCGGCGTCAATGGTCATGCCGGCAGGAGGTGACACCAGTGAAAACGAGAGCGTGTTCGTCGGAATGTCTGAATCGGTGGCCACAGCCTGGATCGCAAGCGGCGAGCCGTAGTGGCCTGATTGCGCGGCTATTGTCTGAAACACGGGCGGCAGGTTCACCTCGTTCACCATCACCGCAAACGTGTTCGTCGCGCTTAGCAGCCCGTCAAAAAAGTCGATGGAATGATTGAACAAGGCGTGATGGGGAGCGTCGGAAAGGGATGGCGCTTGGACGACGCAAAGCAAAGCAGGCGGAACTTTTTATTCCGGTGGGAGAGGTGCGGCGCGGTTCCG
>CAZMLP010001206.1:0-4343 GCA_964566745.1 uncultured Verrucomicrobiota bacterium
GCGGGCACCGGGACGAGGTCGGAGCCGATTTCCGTGTTGAGCGGCAGCGGCAGGACCGGCGCCTTTGAGATGTCCAGCAAACGGAAGGCGTAGTCGCCGGTGATCTGGTCGTACGCGTCGATGATGAGCGTGTAAACGCCGGTCTCGCCCAGGGTGACTGGCCCGCCGTCCGATGTGACGGAGGTTTGGGAAATGACATCCAGGCCGCTGGGCGCGACCAGCCGCCGGTACATGTTGGGCTCGCCCGCCTGGCCGTCAAAAAAGAGCCGCTGGCCGGGCGTGCCGGTGAAAGTGAACTGATGAATCTCTCCCGGGTCGGTCAAATGGCCGGAAATCGTCGCGCCCAACGTGAGCGGCGCCGTTTTGGTGGCGGGTGTAACCGCCCGGAAACTATAGGTGACGGCGTTGGTGTTGTCCCCGGTGATGAGGAGAAGATAAGTGCCGTCGCCGGGCAGGGTCGTCTCAAAGTTGGCCTGCAAACCGGCATAGGCCAGGTAGGTGTTGTTCGGCGCGTACAAATACATTCCCAACTGGTTGTTGGTTCCTTGCCCGTCGAAAAAGAGGTGCTCGCCCGTCTGGCCCGTGAAACGGTAGAGCGTGGCGCTGTTGCCACGGGCAAGTGTGTTGCCGACCACCGTGTTGAAGGGCAAAACCGGATAGCCGGAAGACTCCAAAAATCGGAAATGATAATCCACCGTGCTGGCGGTGTTGTTTTCCATGAACAGGTAATACGGTCCCGTGACAGGGGCGAGAAACGGGGCAATATCACTGTCCGAATATCGGGGGCCTTGGATGAGGTTGCCTGCCGGATTATACAGGCGAAGCAGAACATTGTTGGAGTTGTTCGGGTCCAGCGCGTCATAATAGAAGCTCTGGCCAGCCTGCGCATTGAGCAGGTAAACCTCGGTTTGATACGGCGCGGGCAAGGTTGCGCTGGTGTCGCCGTTCAAGGTGAGGGACGGGGCGGCGGTGGCGTCGAGCCAGCGGAAGCGATACGCGCCGGAGCCGCGCACGGAGATTGTGTAAATGCCCGAGGCCGGCAGCACATAGGGGCCAGAATCTGTGTTCGCGCCGATGGTCAGGATGGGGGCATTTGTGCCCGGGGGCGCGCGCACGTCAACCACCACCCCATTGTTGCGGTCTTGGCTGTCGAAATACACCCAGCGACCCGCCGCGCCGGTGAACGTGAACTGGTTGGTCTCCTTGGTGAGGTTGCCGCTGTGAATGTCCCCAAATCCGGAACTGGCCACTGGAGTGTCACTCAAGTCCACGGCGAGAAATTGATACGTTAGCGGGGTGGCGGCGGTTCCGTATCCGGTGATCAACAGCGTGTAATTGCCGTCCAGCGGCAGGGTAACCGTCCCGAGATCGCCGCCGACGTTGGCGGACAACAGTTGGTCGTCAGCGGGGCTGAAAAGATACCAACTGGCGTCGTTGGCCGACGAGGCCAGACGTTTGATCGAGAGCCGCTGTCCGGCGTGGCCCGCCAGGCGATAAAGTGTGGTCCGGTTGCGGGGATTCAACTGGCCGTTGACTTGTGTGCCCGGAGTAAAAGTCTGCGCCGCGGCCAGATCGAGGAGACTGAACGCAAAAGAATTGGTGGCGCCACCGTTGCCGTCCAAATGCAAACGGTAGGTTCCAGCCTCCAACAACGTGAACGGGCCGCGATCCTGCGAGGGCGTAAAGCTGGACAGCAGCGCTCCCGAGGGGGAGAAAAATTGAGCGGAGAGACCCTGACTGTTCTGGTTCAGCGCATCGTAAAAAAGCCGCTGTCCGGCCGCGCCAGTGAACGTGAAGTCCACCTCCGCCCCGGGAACATCAATAAAGCCGGAGGCATCCGCCCCGAGTTGCAGCGGAGTCGCCGCCTGGGCGAAATCCCGGCGTGCCAGCGCCAGGACCAGCCACAAAACCACCTGGGCCCAAAAGCGAAGAGGTCGAGTCATTTTCGAAGTTCCGAAGTTGAATTACAATCGTCCGTTTACAAACAGGACGCGATTCATAGCACATTGCTGGCCGAGCGGCAATTTGCATTTGGAAGGAATAGAGCCGGCTCAAAACCGGCGAAAACGCCGGGAAACCGGCACAATTTTCCCGCGCAATTTGCACGTTTCTTGGAACTGAAAATTCTCATTCGCGCACGATGGGACGAAACCGAGAAGAATCGGCCAGCCGCTCGCAAAGTTGTTCTTGAGTATTCTCAAGCCGGAAATTGAATGGCTTGGGAGGAACAACTTACTCTTTGGCCTTGGCGGGCCACATCCACGCGGCGGCAAGTGTGACCAGAGTGCCCAGATAAATGCCGCAAGCCGCTGCGAACAACAGCCACGCCAGCATGGTGCCGGGGCGATCGAAATCCATGTGGGACACCGCCCGCTCGAAGGATTCCTCGACCACATTTCTGACAAAATGCCAGGCTACGAAGCCGGCGCCAAACCCGGAAAAAACTGCCACACTTTTTGCCCAAAACCGCCGGCGGGCATGCAGCCAGTCCGCTGCCAGCCCAAGCACTAGCATGACTCCTAGGCCCAACAGCAACAGTCGCGTCATGTTGCCCGAGGCCCAGTCAAAACTGCCGCCCATTGAAATTTTGAACGCCATTTGAATCAGCAAACCCGGCAAAAACGCGATTCCCGTGGTGAGGTCTTCCGCAGCCCGGAAGAAGGAGCTGAGGACCGCGTTGACTCCCCACACGAGGGGAAGCATCCAGGTAAAAAAAAGGCCGCCCGGTTTCATTTTTAATTTGGCGGGCCATTCTGCCTGCCCGGAGGAAGCCTGGCAAAAAATACTGTTGTTTGGTTTCACTTGGCGGCAATGGCGGACGCGGCCTATCGTCGCGGCGTGAACTTACCAGTCCAGACTCTTGGCCTGATCGCTGGAAGTCGCTCGCTACCGCTGGAGTTGGCCCGCCATGCCCGCGCGGCCGGGGTGACGCGGATCGTCGCCGTGGCGTTCGAGGGGGAGACCGATCCGGCGCTGGCCGGCCTGGTGGACGAGGTGGTGTGGCTCCGCGTGGGGCAGCTCGGCAAAATGATCGGGGCCTTCACGGACCGCGCCGTGAAACATTGCGTCATGGCCGGGCAAATCGCGCCGAGGAACCTGTTCGATTTGCGCCCGGACTTGCGCGCGATGGG
This sequence comes from uncultured Verrucomicrobiota bacterium, assembly GCA_964566745.1. Lineage (GTDB taxonomy): Bacteria > Verrucomicrobiota > Verrucomicrobiia > Limisphaerales > CAZMLP01 > CAZMLP01. The sequence goes on from CAZMLP010001206.1 coordinate 3,132, forward strand.
GCTCTTGCTCCGGCTGAAAGAAAAGAACGCTCACACGATTTTCGGCGGCATCGCGGACGAGTTGAAAAAGGACGGCGTGGAGTTGATCGAGGCGACGCCCTGGCTGCAGCCCATGATGCCCGCTGCCGGTTTTACGCTTGGTCCCAAGCTCTCCGCCGGGCAACAGGCGGATGTTAATTACGCCTTTGGGCTGGCGAAGGAAGTCTCGCGCTTGGAGATTGGCCAGACGGTGGTGGTGAAGGACGGAACGGTGCTGGCGGTGGAGGGCTTCGAGGGCACTGACAAATGCCTGGCGCGTGGCGGTGAACTGGCGGGCAAGGGTGGCGGCGCGGTGGCGGTGAAGGTCGCCAAGGTGGAGCACGACTTCAGGTTCGACATTCCCTGCGTCGGCGCGCGCACGCTGCAAACCTGCGCGGCGGGCAAGCTGGCCGTGTTCGCGTTTGAGGCCGGGAAAACGATACTTTTGGAGCGCGAGGAAGTGGGGCAAATCGCGAAGAAGGCAAAAATTTCCGTGGTGGCTGTGGGATAGTGCCTCTTGGGAAAACGCGGTTGCCGCCTTTTCCGGCCCTGCTTGGTTGCTGCGCCCTAAATCTCGTTTTTCTCCAGGAAGCGGCGACCGACGCGATTGGACAACTCGCGTAGCGCGGCAAACATCGCGCGACGGCGCGCGGGGAGATGACGTGTGTAAATCGCGTTGAACTCGATGACCGGTTCGCCGCCACGGCGACGCTTGAAATCCCCCGCGCCAGAACTGTAGTTCAAGAGCAACTTTTCCTCGGCCGTCCGTTGCAACAGCATCGTGACGAGCACGCGATAAAGGCCGAGTTCCTGCGGCAAGCTAGTGTCATAGCCGATGAACGGCACGGAAGTGGTCCCACCCAGCCGGAACGAGCCGAACATGGCGTCGATGCGACCGGAGGAATGGCGCAAGCCGCGCAACTCCAGCCAGCGCTCGCGAATCGCCCCCTCCACAAAGCGCGCGGTGTACTGCGGATTGAGCCACGTGTGCTTGTCCAAATACACTTGGCGATAAAGCTCGGCGACCCGAGGCGCGTCCGCGACGGCAAAATCACCATGCTCCAAAAATTGGTATTCGCCAATCTCCTTCAGGAGCTTGCGGTCCCGCTTGACCGTGCTTTTCTGCATGAACTCCCCCGCGCGACCGTCAAAAAAGTAAACCTGCCGGCTGGTGACGAGGTCGTAGCCCGCCGC
>CAZMLP010001207.1:0-1564 GCA_964566745.1 uncultured Verrucomicrobiota bacterium
CGTCGGCGAAACGCTCGCCCGCCAGGTTTGCGCCTCATGCCATCTTTATCCTGACCCAAGCTTGGTGGACAAGAAGACCTGGCGGGAGCAAATCCTGCCCCGCATGGAGACGCGGCTCGGTGTGTCCCCGCCCGATTACGGCGCCACGCCGGAGGGCGAGTTGATCCGGAGCCTCCACATTTATCCAACCGAGCCGCTCATTCCCAAAACGAACTGGGATTCCATCGTGGAATTCTACCTGACGAATGCGCCGGAAACGGCGTTGCCGCAAGACCCTCGCGCGGAAATTCAAGTGGGGCTAAAACAATTTGCCACCACCATTAGCCGCTTTCGCAACAACCCGCCGCTCACCTCGCTGGTGAAAATCAGCGCGGCAACCCAGCGGCTTTTTGTCGGTGATGACCGGGCAAAAACCTTGTCGATTCTCGGCACGAACGGCGAAGTGATCGACTCGATCTCCGTGGGCAACGTGCCTGTCCAGGTGGCCGAGGCGGAGCGCGGAATTTATGTGACCGCCATCGGCAGTTTTCAGCCCTCGGAGCAACAACGCGGCGAATTGCTCTTTTATCCCCGCCAAGGCGAAAAATTTGGCGAGCGGCAAGTGATTCTCAAAGACTTGCCCCGCGTCACCCACGTGGAATTTGCCGACTTTAATCGCGACGGCAAAATGGACTTTGCCCTCTGCATGTTCGGCAACCATCGCGGACGGTTCTCCTGGTTCGAGAATCTGGGCGGCGAGAAATACGCGGAGCATGTGCTCTGGGAAAAATCCGGCGCGATTCGTTGCGTGGCGCACGATTTCAACAATGACGGAATCGTGGATCTGGGCGTGCTCATCGCCCAGGAAACCGAGGCGTTTTACATCTTCACCAACGACGGCAAGGGCAACTTCAGCGGGCAGGCTGTTTTTCAAAAGCATCCCGCTTTCGGCCACAACTATTTCGAGCTCGCCGATTTCAATGGCGACGGCCAGAAGGACCTGCTGGTGACGAACGGCGACAACGGCGAATACGAGAGCCCGACGAAAAAGTATCACGGCGCCCGCATTTATCTGAATAAAGGTGGCGGCAAATTTGAGGAGGCTTTCTTTTTTCCGCTGAACGGGGCGATCAAGGCCATCGCGCGCGATTTTGATGGCGACGGGGATTTGGACATCGCGTTGATCTCGTTTTTTCCCGATTACCAAAAGTCACCCCGCGAAAGCTTTGTGTATCTCGAGAACAAAGGCGGGATGAACTTTTCCCCCTCCACCTTTCCCCAATGTATTGCCGGGCGATGGATCGTCATGGACGCGGGCGATCTGGACGGCGATGGCGACACGGACCTTGTTCTCGGCTCCTACATTCATGGTCCCACGTCCGTGCCGCGATTCCTGATGGACAATTGGGAAAAACAAGGGCCATCCGTCATTGTCCTCAAAAACAAGCTGAAGTAACGAGGCGCTTCATGACGAGGTTCCCTTCCCGAATCGGTGAGTTGTCGCGAATCATCGCGCTGCTTTCCATCGGCGCCGGAGCCATCTCGCTCGCCGCCGATTTGCCATGGGAAGCCGGTTCAGGCTATC
>CAZMLP010001208.1:0-6672 GCA_964566745.1 uncultured Verrucomicrobiota bacterium
GAGCGTTTGATTGGCGCTCAGCCCGCCCACGCGGCTCACCAGGTGCTCATAGCCCCAGATGGCATACGCGCCGGAGGCAACGTTGGCCGGGGAGAATGGAACGCCATTGTAGCTGAGGGCGGTCGCCTGGTTGGTGATGGAGACAAAGTCGGCCAGACCGAGGTAACCGATGGTGTTCGGGATGCTCTTCAGGATGCCGGCAACGGCGGAACCGGAGGAGAAGCCGTTGGTGGTGACAAATTGGCCCGCGGAATTGGTGGCCCAGAGGAGCGGGGTGCCGGAAAAACCGATGTCTTTCTCGGTGGAAATGCGGGTGCCGGAGCCGGAGTCGCGGCCGATCAAGTAAACCTCGCCCGCGCCGGTTCCGCCCAGGTAGGAGGCCGGCATCCCATTCGCGCCCGAGGCGGTCATGAGCAGCACGGCCTGATCGCGGGTGATATTCGAAACACCCGCCAAGCCGTTGTTCTTGGCGAAGACGAACGGCACCACGCCGAGAATGGCCCGGTCAAAAGCGGAGTCCGGAATCGGCGGGCTGGCCGCGCCCGGGAACACGTCCGAGAGGGAAAGATCCGCCACGCGATTAACCGCGGCGTTCGTGGCCGTGCCGGTCGGAAAATCGGCGGTCTCAACCTGCGTCTGGTTTTTGACTTGGAGCATGCCGCTCGCGGAGCCGGAGAAGCTCAGGCGGATGGTCACCGGCTGGTTGCCGAGCGCGGGAACCGCCGTGGCCACCGTTCCCTGGTAAGTGCGCTCGTTGCCGGCCGTGGTGGAGTTGGCCAGGTTGGTCACCACTTTGATCGACGCCGGGTCAAACAGGCTCGCCACGCGATCAAAGACCACGGATCGGAACGCTGTGGAGCCGACGATGGTCAATTCCACTTGGGCGGAGGCCGCGGTGCTCAACAGGGAGGCCGACAGCAGGGTCAACAGTTTGGGGGTCAGTTTCATATCGATAGGTTCAGATTAAATGATTTCTAAAGGGTCGAATTGTGAGGTTGATATTTTAGTCCGTCTGCTTGTCCGAGGGACGCGCGCGACGGGCGAGGAACAGCAGGCCACCGAGGCCGAGCAAGGCCATCGTGCCCGGCTCCGGCACCGGGGTGAACAGCAGAGTCCCGTTCTGGCCCATGTCAAAGCGGCCGAGGTAGATCGACTTGCCGGTTCCGGGAAGAATCTCGTAAAGATCCGAGCTGGTTGGCAATCCACCCGCCGGAACGGTGTTCTCCAACCCGCTCTGCGAGAAACTCCCGTTCAAATTGCCCAACTGCCCGGCCAATTGGGTGTAGGAATTGGGATCGCCGGAGGGGATGGACACGGCGGTCGATGTGTTCGACACCGGATTGGCGGTGGTGCCGGAGCTCCACGGAACCGCGCCGGCGATCGAGCCGTTGCCGGCAATTCCGTTGATCGTCGAGGAAATCGCCCCTTGCGTGGAGCTGCTCTTGCGGTCGTAGCTCAACGTCGCGACGCTTGCATCCGTCCGCGCGCGGGTGAGCCAAAGCGTGTTGGCCGGGGTGCTGGCGTTGCCACCGCCGGGCCGGACGCCGCCCATTACGGACCAGCTCAAACCATCCGTGTTGCCAAAGATGGAGCTGATCTGGCTGGCCGTGTAGCCGCCCACTGCGAAGCTCGAGGTGGCGGACGCGTAGGTGAGGGCGGAGCCGATGTTGACTTCGAAGTCCGGGCTGCCGGTCCGGTGGAACGTCAACAGCAGGTCATTGTCGTTGAAGACGAAAGGCGCCGCTTGCGCGCCCGCCGCCGCCAACAGCAGGCCTGCGGCCGCCATCCGGGGTAGGTGAGTGTTCATGTGGTTGGTATTAGAGGTTGCTGCGGTTCGTGCTAGCCGGGTGAATCTAGCGAAGCCAGGACCGTCCAACTTTCAGGTTTAAGACACGCCCTGTCAGAAACAGGACATTGCCGTGACACCGCGTCCCGCCAATGCTGTCAAGCGGTTGCGCATGCGGCGGTGTTCCTTGAGCCATGCTTGTCGCGAATTGTTGCAGGGAGTTCACGGCCAGTGACGAAAGCGGTTAACGATAGGCTTCCACCGAGTAAAACCGGGCCGCGTCCCCCGAGGTGTCTTGAAGCGTTTGAACGCCGCCATTTCCGGCGACCGTGCCGGTGGCTGTGCTCCAGTTTCCAACGGCGTTGCCCGCCGCCAAGGCGCCGGTGTAACGCAGGCGATAGCTGACCGTGTTCGTGGTGGTGAACGAGATGATGGCGGTGTTCCCGTTCTTTGAAATGCCCGTGATGCTCGGCGGGGGAATCGGTCCCGGTTGCACAACCGCCGCGCCCGCGGTGAAGGTCAGGGTGCCATCCGCCGTGATGTTGAACGAGCCAATCTGGGTGGCGGGCGGTTTGGGATTGTTGTTGTTCACCTTGATCTCAAAGAACCGCATCGTGGCGGGAATCTGGCCTTCCACCGGAAACGGCGCGAGACCGCCCATCGTCGTCACATCCACGCCGCCATTGTTCGAGACAATTGCCGTGTAGGAGGAGACATCCGCCCCGGAGACCGCGTAGCTTTGCACGTTGTTCGTGCCGGTGCTGGTTTGCGCCTCAAGCCCGGCAAAGCTGATCTTGGAGCGCAACTGGCCCCATTTGCTGCCGGACACGTCGGTGGGCGTCCCGTTGGCGTTGCCGTCGGTGAGCCAGACGCGATTGGTGGCGTTCTGCGCGTCCGTGGCGGCCATCAAAATGACGCTGACGCCCCCGAGGTTGTTGTTGTAGTTCTGGCGAACCAGGTTCAGATCCCAATTGGTGACCGGAATTTGCGTGCCATCCGGTTTGCCCAGGAAGTTGTTAATGGAGCCAAGGTTGAACTCCACGTCGTTGAGGCCTTGTTGCCGGAAAACCAGCAAAAGGTCGGTGTCCGAGTATGTAAACGCGGCGGCCTGTTCTGCCGCCAAACACGCAAAGGCGGCGGCCATCAATTTGAAACAATTATTCATCGCCCAGAAGTTAGGCCGGGCAACCGGGCGCGCCTCTCACAAACCGGCCACCAACTGTCACTATTCAGCCAAACCCTTTGGACGATGAGGGAAAGCGGCTTTCAGCAGCGATGGCCCGCGTCTGACCCAAATGGGGGAGCCTTGTTTCCGTAACGTCACTTGAGGGCGCGACGCGAGGTCAGTATGTCATAAAACTGTAATACGACACTGTTCTGAGAAACTGGCTGCTCATCTTCGGTCTCTGCCTGAGTATCTCCCCTGCCCTGCGGGCGGCAGAGGAGCTGGTATTGACCGGTTTGGTGGATTCGCCCGGCTATCAGCGCGCCTTCTTCCGCGCCGGGGGTGGCCAGGAAACCTTCTCTCTCTCCGTGGGGCAGGAGCGCGCGGGGTTGACCTTGGTGAGTCTCGATGGACGCAATGGTCACGCCACGCTCCGGCGTGGCACCGATGTTTGGGAATTGGGCTTTCCCAACGCGCGCCGTCAAGGCGCGGATTTTGCGACGAGTGACACCACGCCCTGGCCACCTGGATACGAGCCGGAGCTGATTCGCCGTCATCGCGCGGGTCAATTGGACACCAATGCACCGCCCGCCCGGCCCACCGGCAACACCACCGCCTCCAGCCAGTACATCGCGGCCATGCGGGACTATGGTCGCCAGCTTCCGCCCGCCGAGCGCGCGGTCTTTCAAGCCGAGGTGAACCGCTTCGCCGCCACGCCAATCGCGCCTGAAACCCCGGCGGCATTGGATGCGGTTTTGCCGAATGCAACTCTTGGACGGGATCTCGGAAAGGACGGCGGATTGCCGGCACGCGACGCTTATCAGCCCCCTGTGGACGCCTCATCGCAACCGGGCACTCGCGAGGGTGACGCGACGGAAATTGGCCGCTTGCGCGCGCTTTATCGCCAGGAAACCGATCCAGCGGCACGCCTGCGCATTCAGCGACAACTGCTCGCCTTCACCTCTCCGGGACAGCTTCCCTGACAGCGGCAACGGGCACCGCCGCCATCAGAGCGTTAGTCGCGAAAACGCGCCCATCTCGCGTGGATTTTGGTTATCCCGTCCCGGCCTTCGGGCATGGTGTATCGCTTCGTCAGTGGGGATACATTTCAAACTTCGGCAACGCGGGATTCATCTGGTCCCACCCGTGCGCGTCGCACGTCCACACATCCATTTGCGGCGCGAACCAGCCTGGATCATCCAGACTCCCGGCCCGGATCGCGGCAAATTGGGGAGCCGCGTCGGGCTTGCCGATGACCGGAGAGCCGCAGTCCGGACAAAAGCCCCGGCGCGTCATGCCGCCCGCGTGGCTGGGAGAATCATGGAAACGCAACGTGCCTTGCAAAAGTTTGAAGGACTCGCGCGGCACAATAACAAAGGAGGAAAACGGCCCGCCGCTGGACCGCTGGCAATCCCGGCAGTGGCAATGAAGCATGAGGATCGGTTTGGCCGCGGCCTCATAACGGATCGCGCCGCAGGCGCAGCCGCCGGATACAGATTCGGGTGTTGTCGTCATCGATGGATCGGATTGGGCATTTCGTTTGTTCAAAGCCACGACGAACGGGCTGGCGGGTTCAGGACAATTATTTTGCGACGGAATTTGTTGGAGCCGGGGGCGCGGCAATCCAATCGCTCGCAACCTCCTCCCTTCGCATGGGGACGGCAAACGGGCGGCGCGTGAAGACAAAGCGAAACACCACCCGGACAAATGCCTTCACCCGCCCCAAAGCCGAGGCGTCTTTGGGATCGTAGTGGCACAACAACTTCAAGCGCCACGGCTTCGCGTCAAGCAGGTAAGGCACCGCCAGATTGGTGGCCTGGCCTGGTTGCAATTGAATTCCGCCCCAACCGACACCGTTGGCCAGCGGGACCCGCTCCACCGTTCCCGGCGGCGAGTGAGACTCCATTTCCACGATGGGATAAAGCCAGACCGCGTGACCGGTGTTGGTGAAATGGAAACATGCCTCCGGGCCATTCGTATCCCGCCATCTCTGAAAATCCTTCTGATTTGGCAGGAATGTTCCGCCTGCCATAATGGGCATTCGTGTGGCCGTGGTTCCGTTGGTATAACCGGCGAACGAAAGGATGAAGCCCGGACGCGACGGCACAAAACTATCGACCAAAAGAACGAGGCCGGCGAGCACAAGCGCCGCCACCGCGACCAACAACATCTTCCCCGTCCAGCCAGTCGCGGAGATGCTTATTCGCAACGTGATGGGATTGGGCCGGGGCATTTTCTCCTTGGTATCGCTCCTTTTTCGGGCAATGGCGAGCCAGCATTCACTGGCGGGGTAGGATATTGGTCTCCAAAAGTAGTTTCCGGTAAGAACCCTAATCTCCCGCTTTGCCGACGTCACTTTAAGTGGCGGGCTGTTGGCGTAAACGGCTCGTCAGAGCCTCGCCCCACCACTTCACTTTCCGTCGAATTCGGCGCAAAATGACGGTCGGGGCTGAAACCGCTGCCAAACGCAGAACATGTCCGCGATGGTGGGGCGAGGCTCCGACGAGCCGCCTTCCTTCGTTGCCAGCGTTCTTGGAGATGAGTTTGCGAAAGCTGCTCCAATCCTTGCGCCAACACAGTGCTTGCCACCCTGCCGCCCGCGTCGCAACTTTCCCGCCAATGTTTACCGGCATTGTCGAGGAAGCGGGCGTCGTCGAGGCGGTGCGGCCGTCCGACCAAGGCATCGAACTGGTCGTGCGCGCGAAAGTGTGCGGGCGCGGTTTGAAGACGGGGGACAGCGTCGCGGTGAACGGCTGTTGCCTCACCGTGACGCGCCAGAAGGCCAAGGGCGCCGCCAAGCTGGTCCATTTCGACCTTTTGCGCGAAACGTGGGAGCGAACCAATCTCAAGTCCTGCCAGCCGGGGGCTCTCGTGAACCTCGAGCGCTCGTTGCGTGCGGACGCCCGGCTGGGCGGGCATTTTGTCACCGGCCACATCGACGGTGTCGGCGTGATCACTCGCTGGGAAAGGGCAGGCGCGGACCATGTTTTGGAGATAAAAGCACCGCCGGACGTGATGCGTTATCTCGTTTTCAAAGGGTCCATTGCCGTGGATGGCATGAGCCTCACCGTCGCGGCGGTCACGAAGAACTCGTTCCGAATCTGGATCATTCCGCACACGTTTGAACTAACGGCGCTGCGGGATCGCAAAACCGGCGACACCGTTAATCTCGAAGCCGACCTGCTGGGCAAATACGTCGAGAAATTCCTCGCGGGCCGGAAACACAAATAATCCGACGCGGGCCAGACCGCCGTAGCCCGTCACAAGTTCCTGGAGGCCAGGCGGACTCTAACGACGCAAGCCACGAATTCCTGGCTGACAATTGGCGTCAATGAAGTAAGCTGCAAATCGACAACATGAACATTTCCGGGTCATCCCGTTTCTGGCAGGCGCCGCTCAACCGGCGCCGGATGCTGACGCGTTTTGCGAGCGGCTTTGGAATGCTTGGCTTCGCGGGCCTGCTGTCGGAAAACATCGTCGCGGATGCCGTGACGGCGGCCGCCAGCACGAATCCTCTCGCGGTCAAGCCACCCCATTTTCCGGCAAAGGCCAAGCGGATCATTTTCCTGTTCATGTCCGGCGGACCGTCGCACGTGGACACGTTCGACCCCAAGCCGCGCCTCGCGCAGGACAACGGCAAGCCCCTGCCCTTCGCGAAGCCGCATTTGGAGCGCACCAAGACTGGCAATTTGCTGCAATCGCCCTGGAAGTTCGCCAAACA
>CAZMLP010001209.1:0-1728 GCA_964566745.1 uncultured Verrucomicrobiota bacterium
CCAAACCGCCCGGTAAATCCGGCCGTGCGTCTGATCGCGCAAATCGTTTTCGGTCTGGTAGGCCCCCCCTTTGCCTGTTGTCGCCTGAATCCCGGCGGATTGAATGCTGGGAGTGGGATTGTGCTGAATGATGAAGCTGTAGAAATCAATGATCCAAATTGCGCCGTCCGGACCGACATCGGAAAAGATGGGCGACATCCATTCATCGCTGCTGGCAAGGAAATTGAATCCGTCATGCGCCTGGTATCCACCCCCGTCACGTTCGACGTTCATCATGGCGATCAGTTTGGCGGTCGGTTCATTTACCAGCGCCTTTCCTTGCAAACGCCCGGGCAGGGCGTCGCTGATCATGAAAGCATGACCCGCCGCGGCGGTGAACCCGCCGAAGTTATCCACCATCCGAACGTTTGGGGTGTTGGGATGCATGCGCATCCCGGGCGCCATCGATTTGGCGGAGGGCAGGCGGCGCACGTTGGCCACGGGAGCCTCGCGGGCGCTATTGTTCTCCGGCTCAAGCCGGTACCCGGGGCGAAAGCCGTTTCCTCCGCGACGCCCGAACGCCGGCTGGGTCGGGTTCAGGATATAAGCGGGAAGATACCCGTAGAAGGTCGGGTTTCCGTTGGCCGTCGAGCCGAAGACATCACCCGACGCGTTTTGGCCGAAGCCCCAGGTGTTATTGTTGAACTGATGCAGAAACTGCAGCGCGGAGCCATCCGGTTTGAAACGGAAAATTCCCTGGCCGAACTGCAAGTCCTGGCCTCCCGCGTGCCCGCGAAAGTTCGAGTAACCGACACTCCCGTACAGCCAATTGTCAAAGCCGCGTTCAAGGTTGCTTTGCATGGCGTGAGTGTCGCCAGCTCCCCAGCCGGGCAGGATCGCCTGGCGAACATCCGCCTTGTCATCGCCATCCGAGTCCTTGAGAAACAGCATGTGGCGCGCTTCCGAGACCATAATGCCACCATTCACGAACACCAGGGAGGTGGGGAGATTCAAGCCATCGGCGAAGATCGTGAACTTGTCCGCCTTGCCATCCCCGTCAGTGTCCTCGCAGATCTTGATATCGGCCTTGCCGGGCGCGCCCTCCTCCACGAGTCCGTGCGGATAATCGCGCGCCTCGACAACCCACGCGCGTCCCCGCTCGTCCCAGGCCATAGAAATCGGCTTCACCACATCCGGTTCGGCGGCGAACAATTGCAGATCGAAATCCGCCGGGACCTGGGTGTAGCGCATGCTGTCGCGAGGCGAAAGCGGGACTTGGTATTTCACCGGTTCGGGCCGGCGCTCGTAATTGGGCACCTCTCCGGCCACGCGTTGCAACGGAGGACGGGAGGCCAGTAGCGTTTCCCATGCGGATTTACTCTTCTTGCTAACGTTGCCGAGCACGGCCTCCCGCAGCACTGCGTCCGGCGGAAGCTCCGCATATTTGATCACGGGATTGCCGGCTTTTTTGAAATCCTCAATCAGTTTTTGTCCGGCAGGGCCGATTTCACTCTCAGGAGCCACCTGCACCACGGCGTCGAAGTGCTTGAGATACGGTTCCGTCAGGTTGCTGGCCGAGGCAAGATGATCGAAATAGATCGCCTCGGGCGCCAAGGTCTGGCCGGGGAGGTAAACATAGTTGGTTCGAGCCCCGCCAAAACCACGACTGCCACCGCCAGAGCTTACCGGGCCAAGATACAGGACATGCAGGGGATGTTCCGGCACGTCAGCGGCAACGCCGGTGACGTG
>CAZMLP010001210.1:0-3416 GCA_964566745.1 uncultured Verrucomicrobiota bacterium
GGCTTGGTGCAGCCAAAGCGCTTGAAGTTGACCTTTCTCCGTGGTTTGGGTTCCTTGCCAGGCCATCAAATCGGGCACCACTTTCGAGCCGCGCTCGGTGAGCACTCGGCCTGCTTGCTTTCGCTGAAAAGCGTTCGGCGAGAGCAGCAGATTGAGCAATTGATCATTGGTCAGTTGGGTCAGGTCCTCCGGTTTCACGAGCGAACGGTCCTTCGCGGTCACGCGCCAGATGCGACCGTGCTCGTGGTCGCGGCGCGGGTCACGGAAATCGACCTCGCCATGCTGGATGATGGGATTGGACCAGTCCGCGATGTAGAGCGCGCCGTCGGGCCCGAGCTTCACATCGATGGGGCGGAAAGTGACATTCGTGGAGCGAACCAAGTCGGGCAACTCGCTCGCAAGATAAGTCGAGCCTTGCTCGTTCAGACCAAAACGGACGACACGATGGGCGCGGAAATCGCAGGTGATGACGTTGCCCTGCCAGTCCGGGGGGAATTGCTCGCTAGCCACGATTTCCAACCCGCAAAATTTTGGATAATTGCCGGGGCTAATGCTCGGAAGCTCGCGGCGCATGGCCGCATAAGTGAAATAAGTCGCGCCCTGCACTCCGTAATTGATGCCTTGAAAGCCGGCGCCGTCGGTCACAAAGGACTGGCCGAACTCGTCAAAGTCATGCCCCCACGGATTGCAGAAGCCCTTCAAGTAAATCCCCAACTCCATCGTGGACGGGCGCAAATGCCAAAGTCCGCCACTGTTCAGTCGCTCCACCCCGTGCGGTGTCTCCGTGTGCGTGTGGATGTAAATCGACTGGTTCATATACAACTGGCCGTCGTGCCCCCACCGCAACGTGTGTAGAATGTGATGAGTATCCTCGGTGCCGAAGCCCGATAGCACCACGCGTTTCTCATCCGCCTTGCCGTCGCCATCGGTGTCACGGAAGTGCAGCAACTCAGTGCTCTGTCCGACATAAACACCGCCATCGCCCGGCTCAACGCCGGTTGGCGTCAACAAGCCGTCCGCGAACACAGTCGATTTATCCGCCACGCCGTCGCCGTTCGTGTCCTCCAGGACAAGGATTTTATCGTTCGCCACCTGTCCTGGCTGGATTTGAGGATAGACCGCCGAACTGGCGATCCACAGGCGTCCCTGCGGATCGAAATTCATCTGGATCGGTTTGGCCAGTTGCGGATTCTCCGCGAAGAGCTTGATTTCAAAGCCGGGCGCGACGTCGAAATCGGGCGGCGGCTGTGGCGTCAACGCGGGGACTGGCTCGCTCACATGCGTGTCGTAACGCCTGGTGCGCTCGGCAAGGGCGCGGAGCTTTTGCTCCGTGTTGAACGCCAGTTGGTCGGTGTTCCCCTCCTCAGCCACTTTGACCAGTTCATACGTGTGCGGAACCGGTTTCTTCAACTCGTTGATCTTCACCTCGGCGGCGGTGATCAACGGATCAAACATCGGAATCTCGCGCGCGTTGCGGCCTTGCTCTTGCTTGCGGAAACCAAAGAGGTAGGTCTCGTTCTGCGGCCGCCAACGATAGAAGAAGAGGCGGTTCTTTTCGACAATGGCCTGCCGCAGCTTCTCCGCCTGGTCGAATTGCGGACCATCAATCAGCTTTCGCCCGCGCGCGGAGTAATCATCCGAAAAACCACGGTCATAAACTTTCCCGTCGATTTTTAGATCGTATTGTCCCTTGTCCAATTTGACCGCAAAGAAAACCGACGGCGGCGTGATGGCGGGCCAACGCCCCAAGTACCCCGGCGGATCGGGATTCAACAGTTGCTCATCCAACGCCGTGACCCTGGCATAATCCGCGCGGCGCGTGATATTGGTGACCGAGGTTCCAAACGTGGCTATCAGATCGCCGTTCTCCTTGATTCCAATTTGCCAGTTGGCCGGCAGAAACCCGAGACCGTTGTCAATTGCCTCGGCCACCCGCCAATAACCGTACTCTGCCGGGTGAATGCCGTTCACTGTGACAAATTTGGGTTCCGGGGCGCGGGGCGGTTTCTCAAGAATCCCAAACAAATTCACGAAGGGAATATCGCGTTGCTTGGCGATCTCCTCGATGGCTTGCGTGTACTTGGCCAACTGGGCGTTGTGCGCGGCGCCGTCTGGCAGCGGCGCGCCCACGTTTTCGTGCCGAATCGGGCTGAGCAAAACAAACCTCACCTTCTGTTGCGGATCGAGCGCCTGGATCGCGTCGATCAGCCGCGTCAGCCCGGCTTTGAAGCGCGGCAACCCGGCGTCACCGTCGAACGAGTTCGCCATGCCGTAGCCGATGATGGCCACGGTTGGCTTCACCGCCGCCACTTGCGCCATCAGCAACTTGAACCAGTCATCGGGCGACTTGCTCCAATCGAAGCTGGCGCGCGACTGGCCCTCCGGGGTGTCGGCGCTCCAGCCAAGATTGCGAAAAATGAAATTGTTTGTGTGAAAACGGGCGGTGAGCCGCGTCTCGATGTAGCCATAATTGCCCTCGCGCTCGACCAGGGTGTCGCCGATCAACACGACCCGGTCCCCGTCGCGCAATTCCAGTTTCGGCGTTGGCGGCGGAGTCGTTGCCGGTGGCTGCTGCGCCCGGGCGAGGCAAACAGCCGTCGCGAGCAGCGTGACGGCCAAACGAGCGGTTAAGAAAAAGAGGCGGGTGTTCACAGGAAAACGGTTTGTTAATAGCGCCCTTGCAGGGCGACGTTTACCGACATCGCCATTAGCGCGGCGCCGGCGGCATCGGGATGGATTTGGTCAGGGAAAAACTCGGGATGATTGCTCAACGCCGTGTGGAGGTCGATCACCGGCAAGTTCCGTTCTTTGGCCACTTGACGAATGATTGGGATGATATCGTCCCGCACCACCGGCTCATTGATTCCCCAGCGCTCGGCATACACCGGCACGGGCAGGCAAAGCCAAATCTTCGGCTTGCTCCGCAGTCCCGCGAAATGATCCAGCATCGCGCGGAGATCGCCCGCAAACTCATCCTTATGTTTCCAATTTTGCGGCTTCGAGTCGTTGGTGCCGAGTTTGAGGATCACCACGTCCGGCTCAAACTCCGTGGCTTCCTTGAAAGCGCCGGTTTTCCAATACGGACCATCCCCGTGCTTCAGCAGCGTGGCCCCGTTCACGCCGAAGTTCCGCGTTTCAAAGCGGCTGCCCAGCAGCTTCCCAAGCACCGCCGGATAGCAGTTCTGCTCGCGCCGCTCGATCCCCGCGCCCCAAGTGATACTGTCGCCGACGCATGCGACCTTGATCGTGCCCGGGTAGTCGCGGACGTGAATCGCCTGTTTTTGGTAACCGGCGCAACCAGCAAGCCAGGCGCTCGCCAATCCAAGCAGCCAGGAACGCCGGGAGACAAAAACGGATGAGAGCTGGATCATGACAGGAACCGGCTATTTGGCCGGCGAGATTTCGCGCAGCTTGAC
>CAZMLP010001211.1:0-3104 GCA_964566745.1 uncultured Verrucomicrobiota bacterium
AGCCTGGCGGGCGAGGTCGGCCTGCGCAAGGCGGCGGCGGCGCGGGTCGCGGAGCGGGTGCTGAACGAGGCCCTCATTAGCAACCAAATGCGCGGGTCCTCGAGCACGGGAACGGCGCGCGAGGGGGCGCAGCAATTCCAGTGGGAGATGCGCTCGGAGTCATGGGTCCAGACGCCGGACATGAAACTAATCACCGTCCGGGTCACTTATCCCGTGCAAGGGCGCAATTACCAGGTGGCGCTCAGCACGCTGGTGAATGCCAATTCCCTATGAGGGTGACACACTCCATGGGCCAATCGCGCCAGGCGTTCACGCTGATCGAGATTTTAATCGCGACCGCCGCCTTTGCCATCGTGCTGTCAGCCATCAGCGGCATTTTTTACGGGGCGTTGCGCTTGCGCAACTCCGCCACCGAGGCCGTCGAGCGCTCGCTCCCGTTGACCCGCGCGGTGAACTCGATCCGCCGGGATTTGTCCAATCTGGTTTTGCCGGGCGGCGCCATGTTCGGTCCGCTGCAAACCACCTCGATCACCAACAGTGTGCCCGGGCAAATTAGCCCCGATTTTTACACGACCTCGGGCATGATTGACGACACAACCTACTTCGGCGACGTGCAGCGAGTTGCTTACGCGCTGGTCCCCTCTTTGGACCGCGCCGCGCCCGGCCTGGACTTGGTTCGCGCCGTGTCCCGCAATTTGCTGCCCCCGAACACGCCCGATGTGCCCGTCCAGCAATGGCTGCTGGGCGGCGTCCGCAGCCTGACTTTCACTTATTTCGACGGCATCCAATGGCGGCCCACTTGGGATTCGACCACCACGGATCCAACCCTGAGCATCAGCAATAGCCTGCCGCTGGCGATCAAGGTGCAAATTTACATGGCGCCACAGCCGGGCGCCGCGCAAACCGGCCAGCTCGCGCCGGTGGAGATGATCGTGCCGCTGATGGTGCAGGTGAACACCAATCAAACCAGCGGAGGCACGCGATGAGCCCGCGCATCGCCCCGCCCGATTCACGCCGCCGTCGCGAGGCCGGCCAACGGGCCTCGGTGTTGATCGTGGTCCTGTGGGTGGCCTTTGGCCTGATCGCGCTCGCGCTTTATTTTGCGAACTCGATGTCCCTTGAGTTGAAGGCCTCGGACAACGGTTTGGGTGATCTCGAGGCCGAGAAGGCCATCGAAGGGGCAGCCCGCTATGTGAGCAATGTGCTCGCGCTCGCGCAGATGAAAGGCGTGCTCCCCGACACGAACACTTATTATTACGCCAACGTGGCTGTCGGCGAGGCCACGTTCTGGCTGATCGGCCGGAGCGACGCGGACGACCCGGTGGGTGTGGCCCATTTCGGTTTGGTGGACGAGGGATCGCGGCTCGACCTGAACAAGGCCGGCACAAACATGCTGCAATACCTGCCGAACATGACGCAGGAATTGATGGCGTCGATCATCGACTGGCGGGACACGAACGAGACCGTCAGCCTCGGCGGCGCGGAGTCGGAAACCTACCAGCAGCGCACCCCGCCCTATCGTTGCAAGAACGCGAATTTCGAGACGGTGGATGAGTTACGGATGGTGTACGGTGCCACCCCGGAGCTGCTTTATGGCGAGGACGTGAATCTGAACGGAATTCTTGACCGCAACGAGAACGATGGCGACACCACCCCGCCCTCTGACAATCAAGATAGCAAGCTCAATCCGGGCATGCTCGAGTTTTTCACCGTTTACAGCCGCCAGCCCACGACGGACACCAACGGCACGAACCGGATTATCGTCACAGGGCTTACCAACCTGAGGCAGCAGCTTGGGACGATCTTGCAAGCCAAGCTGGGAGATCGCGGCAACGACGTGCTGTCCCAACTAACGCGGGCCGGCGGCGGCGGCGCTGGGGCGGCCGGCACACCGATGTTTAACAGTGTGATGCAATTTTACATTCGCAGCGGGATGACCGCGGCGGAGTTCGCCTTGGTCGAGGATGTCCTCATGAACCCGACCAACAACTGCCAGGTGAATGTGAACACCGCCAGCGCCGAGGTGTTGGCGTGCATTCCGGGTATCGGCTACGACAACGCGACCACGCTGGTCTCCACACGCCGGGCGCAAGCCGGCACGGGCACGCTTAGTTCCATCGCGTGGGTCAGGGACGCGCTCGGAAACACCGCCGCGCAGCAGGCCGGACCTTATATCACCGGCAAGAGCTTTCAATTTTGCGCGGACATCGCGGCGATCGGCCATTTTGGTCGCGGCTACCGCCGTGTGAAATTCATTTTCGACACCAGTCAGGGAATCCCCCGGATCGTCTATCGCCAGGACCTCACGCACCTGGGCTGGGCGCTGGGCCGGGACGTCCTGCTGGCGCAACAAAACCTCGCTCGCAACCGCTAATGGAACTGTTGAACAAAAAACGCCCGCCCGCCGTGCTCGGCCTGGCCCTTGACGGGGACCGGCTCCACGGGGTTGTGCTCAAGCGCGCCAATGGTGGCGCGCAAATCGCCGCCACGCTCAACGTGCCGCTCGCGCTCGATCCCCTCACCGGCGACCCCGAACTGGTGGGACGGGAAATCCGGAACCATCTGGAGGCGGCGGAAATCCGCGAGCGCCGGTGCGTGTTCGCCCTGCCGCTGAATTGGGCGCTCACTCACCAGACGCCGCTGCCCGCCGAGTTGCCGCCGGGGGACTGGGACAGCTTTCTGCAAATCGAGGCCGAGCGCGGCTTCCCGTACGGCCTCGACGCGCTGATGGTCTCGAAGTCCGTGGCCCGGTTGTCCGCCAGCGAGATTCTGGCGATGCAAGTGGCGGTGCCGCGCGAGCATGTTGTGCGGCTGGAGCAGGTGTTGCGGGCCGCCCGGCTGCAACCGGCGAGTTTTTCCCTCGGCTTGCCCGCCATGCAACACGCCTCGCGGGAGGCGGACCGCGCGGTACTGGCCCTCGCGGCGGGCGAGGCCGGGCTGGGCCTGCAAGTGACGGCGGGTGGCGGCCTGCTCGCGTTGCGCACGCTCGACAACGCCCTGGAGACCGACGGTCGCGAGAAACGAATCCTGCCGGACGTGATCGCGCGCGACTTGCGCATCGTGCTGGGGCAATTGCCCGCGAACGTCCGGGCGGGCGCCCGCTC
>CAZMLP010001212.1:0-8846 GCA_964566745.1 uncultured Verrucomicrobiota bacterium
CTTGGTTAGCTATGCCGCGGGCCTCAATACCAGACCCGTGTTTCCTGACGACAGCCACGAGCAATATGGCGGTCGATTGACCGGGTGGCTCACTCCCGCCGTCACGGGTGATTATGAGTTTTTCCTCAGCAGCGACGACGCCTCGCAGTTCTGGTTAAGCACGGACGCGACCGAGGCCAACCTCCAGCTGGTCGCGGAGCAAACCGGCTGCTGCAACGTTTTCACCGAGCAATCGGCTGACACGCCCGTTGCCTACACCACCGCCGCGCCAATTCATTTGGTGGCGGGCGCCAAATATTGGCTTCAGGCCCTCTGGAAAGAGGGCGGCGGCGGCGACTATTGCCAAGTGGCCTGGCGGAAGGTGGGTGACACCACCCCGGCGGGCAACCTGCTTCCCTTGACTGGCAGCGTGCTCAGTTCCTTGGCGGACTCGGCCGGGGCCAGTGTCACCATTACCAACCAGCCGCAAAACCTCAGCGTGGCTGAAAACAGCCTGGCCAGCTTCTCGATTGGCGTCGCCGCCGTAACCCCTTATCTCTCCTACCCGGGAGGCCAGATTAAACCGGCCTATCAATGGTACAAAAATGGAGCTCCAGTGGACGGGGCCACCTCCGCCAGCTACTCGATTCCGGTCACCCGCGCGGCCACTGACAACAACGCCAAGATCAAGTGCGTCGTGTCCGTGCCGGGCGTCGTGCAAACCAGCGCCGAGGTCACGTTGACGATCACCACCGACAGTGTGGCGCCGACTGTTTTTGCCGCCAATGGCAGCCCGGCGTTCACGAAGGCAACGATCGCCTTTTCCGAGCCGGTGGACGCGGCCACGGCCACCAATGCCGCCAATTACTCCATCAACGGGTTGACGGTTTCCGCCGTCAAGATCAGCAATCTCACCAACGTGGTTTTGACAACCTCGAAACAGGCCACCGGCACGCCCTACACCATCACGATCAACGCGGTGAAGGACCTTTCTGGCAACGTGATTGCCGCGAACACCAAGGCGTCTTTCATTTCTTACGTGTACACGGCGGGTGTGGTGGAGTTCGACTATTGGGCGAACATTTCCGGCACGGCAGTGCAGAGCCTCAAGGATGACCCGCGCTACCCGGATTTCCCCGACCAGGCCTCGTTCGCCGTTGGGCTGAACAGCCGCACGGTGTTCCCGGATGACAGTCACGAGAACTACGGAGCCACCCTCACGGGTCTGATTACCCCGGCGGAAACCGGCGATTACGACTTCTTCATCAAGAGTGATGATGCCTCGCAACTTTGGATCAGCACTAATGACGATCCGGCCAACGCAGCTCTCATCGCCGAGGAAACCGGCTGCTGCAATCCCTTTGAGGAGCCCGGCGCCAACCAAACAACCCAGGCCCCGGTGCATTTGGTCGCTGGCACGAAATATTGGATTCAAGCCATCCTGAAAGAGGGCGGCGGCGGAGACTTCGTGCAGGTCGCCTGGCGCCAAACCACCGACTCGACCGCGGCCGCGGACTTGTTGCCGATCCCCGGTGAGTTCTTCTCCGGTCCGGTGCCGCCCGAAGGCGCCATTATCAGCTCCACTCCGGCCCCTGACGCCAAGGACGCCTCGCCATTCTTGATTCAGTTGCAGCATGTTGACGGTGTGAAGCCTTTGACCTCCGACAACGTGGTCTTGAAATTGGACGGGACAACAGTGACCCCGACTGTCTCCAAGACCGGCGGAGTGGCGACGGTTACTTACAAGCCCTCGCCCGCCCTTGCCTCCCAATCCACCCACCAAGTGACGGTGACTTATCCGAGCGCCGACGGCGGCACGAGCACCTACTCCTGGTCGTTCACTGTGGGCGCGCTTACCAAAGACCTGTTGAGTGGCTACATTGGCATCGTCAAGGGAACGGCCGCTTATTCCACAAACGCGGCCGGGCACACCGGCAAGGCGGGTGACTACGCAATCAACCTGCCGGCCTCGGGCGGTGGCTGGGTGTATGTCGCGGACGCCAGCTTCCTCAACCAGGCGGCCACGAACGATGAAATGAGTTTCTCGATCTGGATCAACCACTTCGATGTGAGCAACTCCTCGGCCTTCTGGGCGAACTCCGCCTCCGCCGGCCGCGGTTTCCAAGGTCACACCCCGTGGGGCGACGACACGATCTATTTTGACACCATGGGCTGCTGCGATGGCGGCGCTCAGCGCATCAGTGCCAACATTAACACCTTTGATCCCTACAACGCGGTTGGAAACGACACCTGGTGGAAGCAATGGCATCATTTCGTCTTCACCAAAAAGGCGGATCAAAAAAACGTCTATATCGACGGCCTGCTGTTCCTTAACGGCAGCAGCACGAACCCGCTGCTCTCTGACTTCACCGACATGGGCTTGGGCACCGACGGCACTCCTGGCGGCGACTTCCTCCATGGCCTGATGGATGACTTCGCCGTTTTCTCGACGGAGATTTCCGCTGACGACGCGGCCAAGCTGGCGGCGGGAACCTCGCCAAAAGATCTCACCGGCGAAAAGCTGATCGCCTACTGGAACTTCGATGACGCGACCGGCGGGGGTGGTGGCAACACTGACAAGCCGACCCTGAGCATCGCGCGAGACAGTTCGAGCGCGGTTAAGATCACCTACACGGGCACGCTGCAAGCCTCCGACACGGTCTCCGGACCCTGGACCGACGTGGCCACGCCCAGCCCTGCAACAATCACTGACACCACGGGTATGAGATTCTTCCGCGCCAAGAAGTAACCTGCGAGCGCGGAGGTGGCTGCGAGGGGACCGGGGAAACCCGGTCCCCTTTTTCATTTTTCGAAAACGGTTCCGGACCGGGAAAACGAGAGGACCGGCTGGAAGTCAACCAAGCTGTCCGTCGCGCACTGGCCAACTTACTCCTCGTCAAACTTCCGGCCCATCAACTCCTCAATCGCCTGGACGGCTGCGTGGGCATCCGTCCCGTGCGCCTCGACGACCAGGCGGCTGCCGGGGCCAGCGGCAAGCATCATGAGTCCCATGATGCTTTTGCCATTGATCTTCTCGCCATCCTTCTCGACAAAAATCTCGCACTCGTAACGGCTGGCGGTCTTCACAAACAGGGCGGCAGGCCGCGCATGGATTCCCTTGGTGTTTTTCACCACCAGTTCGCGGCTAATCGGCTCGGCTTTATGGGGCGCTTTCTTCGGCGTGCTCATCAGCGCGACTACTATGACGGGGTAACGCCTTCCCTTCCAGCAGATTATTAACCACCCGCCATCACATGGGTCCGCCGCTCATTCTCGCCAACAGCCGGTCATTTAACTCCTTGGCCGGGTTGTAGCCGGTCGATTTTAGCTTGGTCTGGAAGGCGGCCACCTCGACTAACCGGGCCAAATCCCGTCCGGGGCGGACCGGAATGGTAATATGCGGAATATCCACTCCCAAGATTTTCACCTTGTCCTCTTCTATGCCCAATCGGTCCACGTCCGGCACTTCCTCCCAAAGCCTCAGACTGATAATCAAGTCCACCCGTTTCTCCTGCCGGATGCTGCGCACGCCGAACATCGCCGCGACATTGATAATGCCAATCCCGCGCACCTCCATGTGGTTACGGGTAAGTTCGGCGCTGGTGCCAATGACCTCGCGCCCATCGAGAAGCGTGACCCGGGTGACATCATCGGAGACGAGACTGTAGCCACGCTCGATCAGGGCCAGGACACACTCGCTTTTGCCAATGCCGCTCTCGCCCCGCAAAATCACCCCCACGCCCAGAATATCCACCATGCTGCCGAGATAGGTGTCGCGCGGCGCGAACATCATTTCCAGCGCCAGCGTGGCTTGGTTGATCACCCGCATCGTGATGAGCGGGGTCACAAAAACCGGCACGCCCACCTGCTCCGCCGCCTCAAGGAATTCCTTGTCCGGCCGGATTCCGCGCGAAAAAATGACACAGGGGATTTTGTAGCCAAAAAACTGCCGGTACCGCGCCACGCGCTCGGTGTCCGTCAACGACTTGAGGAAATACCACTCCGCGTTGCCAATGGTTTGCACCCGGCGGGAGGCGAAGTAACGCGTGAACCCCGCGAGAACCAGGCCGGGTCGGTTCACGGTGGATTCGCGGATGGGCCGATGCAGACCGGCGGCGACGGCCACCAGCCGCAACTCCAGTTGTTGGGCGTGCTCGGTGTAAAACCGTTCCACCGTCAATACGTCGCGCTTCATGGATTTATTGCCCGCGAGGATGAGGCAGCCCCGGGACAAAGAAAAGGCCGAAACCGACGTTCAATCGTGTTTTGGAAGCCTTGATCCGGCTTGAATCACCTTTATCTCCACGATCTCGTTCGATCCGATCCTCCCGCCTTCCGGGCGATGTGAGAGTGAAAGGAATGCCTTGATTGACCTTGATTGGTTTTGGGCGGCATTCGGTAGAAACGCCTGGGCGAGCCGACCAGAACACATCGTCCAGCCGGTCCGATGCCTTGAATCACCTTGAATCGTCCTCATTCCAGCAGGCTCGCCCCTTTCAACCTTGGCATCCCGGCCTATCCGCGTTGAACGCATGGCATGCCTTGAATCACCTTGAATCGCTTGAAATCTCATGGTTTTCCAGGCTGTTTCGCGCCCATGCGCCCCGGCGGCGAGTACTTCGCGACAAATTGGGGTTTCTCTCGTCATTTCTCGTCGGGAACCGGTCGCTGGCCTCTCCTTCTTGTCACGTCGCGACTCTAATCCTCCGAGACGGAAAACTCCAGAGGAAACCAATTCCACTTGTGCTTAAAACATTCCCTCTATCTCCCGCGTCCCAGACGAAGGCAATAGTGAGTCGAACTGCTAGCGAGCGGATAGACGCAAATGGGCTTGCCGACGGCGTGAGGCACGCACGCCCCCTCCCCCGACTGTTCGATTTCGGACACTTCATTATCGATTGCGAACAAAGTCCCGGCCTGTTGCAGTGCCCAATCAACCACGCAACATACTCACCATAAGCTAGTTGCAATTCATTGAAACCGTTGGCACAGCCCGTGCGTTATATCCTCGCGTGATCGTCCAGATGCGCGGCATGAATTGGCATGACTTCGCCACCGGGACACTCATATTGAATTGATCGCAACGAACGAGACAAACTCCGGTTCCCGCTCCGGCAGTGATGGCCGGACCGCCACCTCCGCCACTACCAAGTCCGGCTTCACCCAAGGCTCGATGGACATTGCGCGCCCGGACATCGCCCGAAAAAAGCGGAAGCGCCGAATCCTTTTCGGGGCCATCGGCGTGCTGGCCATTGGCAGCATCACCTTCGCCCTTTCGCGGCTCGAGCAGGCCGTTCCGCGTGTGGACAAGGCCATTCTCCTGTTCGACAACGTGAAGCGCGGCAGTTTCCTCCGGGACGTTCATGGCAACGGGACGCTCGTTCCCGAGCAAATCCAGTTCGTGCAATCCGACACTGATGGGCGGGTCGAGCGCATATTCATGCAAGCCGGCGCCGAGGTGGAGCCGGAGTCTGTGATTTTGGAGTTGAGCAATCCCGAGTTGAAACAAGCCGCCTTCGATGCCGAATGGCTGCTCAAGGGGAGCGAGGCCACGCTGGAACGGCTCAAAGTTCAGGTGGAGAGCGATCGTCTGGCGCAGGAGTCCGCCTTGGCCACCCTCCGCGCCAATGCCAAGCAAGCCGAACTGGAGGCAGAGGCCGATGAAATTCTGGTCAAGGACGGTTTGGTCGCCGCGATTGCCCAAAAGAAATCGCGTGCCAACGCCGACGACTTGAATGGCCGCGTCGAGATTGAGCGCAAACGGCTGGCGATTCTGGTGGAATCCTCGAAGGCCCAACTGGCGGTGCAAGAGGCCGAGGTGCAAAAAAATCGCGCGCAACTCGCCCTCAAGCAAAAGCAAGTCGCGGGGCTGCTGGTGCGCGCGGGCATCGCGGGCGTTCTCCAGCAGATCGGTGATCTGGTTCCCCTGCAGGCCGGCCAGCGCGTCGCGCCCAGCGCGACCCTGGCGAAGGTGGTGGTTCCCACCAAACTCAAGGCCGAGATCAAAGTGGCAGAAACGCAGGCCAAAGATGTCACCCGGGGCCAACGGGTCGAGATCGACACACGCAACGGGAAAGTGCCGGGGCACGTGGTGCGAGTGGACCCCGCGGTCCAGAACGCCACCGTGCTGGTCGAGGTAAAACTGGACGGCCCGCTGCCGAAGGGGTCACGGCCCGACCTCAGTGTGGATGGCACCATTGAATTGGAGCGCCTCACAGATGTGCTTTACGTCGGCCGTCCCTACCAAAGCCAGGCGGACAGCACACTCGGCCTGTTCAAAGTCATCGAGGGCGGCCGATACGCGGTCCGCCTGCCGATCAAGCTCGGGCGCACCTCCGTCAGCTCGGTCGAGGTCGTCGAGGGTCTCCAAGCCGGGGATCAAATCATTCTTTCGGACATGTCCCAATGGGACAGCTACCAAAAAGTGCGGATCGATTGATGCCGCTTGAAGTTAGTGAACGAGCACCAACCCAACCAATGAAAGACGCGCCCCAAGCTCTCATCAAACTCGAAGGCATCAAAAAGGTTTTCTTTACCGACGAGGTGGAAACCCACGCCCTGTCTGGAATTCACTTGGAAATTGCCCGGGGAGAATACGTCTCCATCGCCGGCCCCTCGGGCTGCGGCAAATCCACCCTGCTCTCCATTCTCGGCCTGCTCGACTCGCCCACCGAGGGCACCTACGTGCTGAACAACCACTCGGTGGAAACGCTGGGCCTGGCCGAGCGCGCGCGCATCCGCAATCGCGAGGTCGGTTTCATTTTCCAAAGCTTCAATTTGATCGGCGACCTCACGGTGTACGAAAACGTGGAGTTACCCCTCACCTATCGCGGCATGGGCTCCACCGAGCGGAACCAGCGCGTGAACGAGGCGCTGGAAAAAGTCGGCATGGCGCATCGCGTGAAGCATTACCCGTCGCAGCTTTCCGGCGGTCAGCAACAGCGTGTGGCGGTGGCCCGGGCGTTGGGCGGGAAACCGTCGATTCTGCTGGCGGATGAGCCAACGGGAAATCTTGATTCGAAGAACGGTGACGCTGTGATGCAGTTGCTCCGCGACCTTCATCGCGAGGGGGCGACCATCTGCATGGTCACGCACGACCCCCGTTTTGCCCGGCACGCGGACCGGCAGATTCATCTCTTTGATGGTCGCGTGGTCGAGGAAAGTGTCGAGGCGCAGTAGTAGAGTTGTCATTCGCGGTTTTTGAAAGGTGTCGCTCACGATGCCAACGGACGGTCGTGTAAACATTTTACCCCCGAACAGATCTCAATTCGAGTTCCACAACCCATGAAAACGAAAGCCGCCTTGCTTGCCGCAACGCTTCTGCTTCCAGCGCTTGCGTTCGCCACGGACTATAATTTGGGAAAACTTGCCGATGCCGGCAAGATCACCGTGTTTAATCGCGCGCTCGATCATGTCAAAGCGGGCGCGCCGGGAGCGGTGTTTCTCAACGCGGCGCCAAACGACGGCGTGGCGTGGATCGACGGTGCTGTCCTTGGCGAGGGAACCATTGAGCTGGAAATCCGGGGAAAAGACGTGCGCGGGCAAAGTTTCGTGGGCATCGCCTTTCACGGCAAGGATGACAAGACGTTCGACGCGGTTTACCTGCGGCCCTTTAACTTCCAATCGGTCGAGCGGGGCGATCATGCCATTCAGTACATTTCCATGCCGGACAATGACTGGAACAAGCTCCGCGCCAACCACCCTGGAAAATATGAGCAGCCAATCAACCCGGCGCCTTCCCCGGATGTTTGGGTGACGCTCAAACTGGTGGTGGGGAAAAAGAACGTCGCCGCCTTTGTCAACGGCTCCCAAAAGCCCGCCCTTACCGTTGACCTCCTGAATGAGCGCTCCGATGGCAAGCTGGGCCTGTGGGTGGGCAACGGCTCGGACGGATGGTTCCGCAATCTCAAAGTCACGGCCAAGCAATGAATGACTTGAAATTCGCCCTGCGCCAGTTGCTCAAAAATCCCGGCTTCAGCGCTGTGGCTGTGGTGTCACTGGCGCTCGGCATTGGCGCAGGCACGGCCATATTCTCGCTCGTGAACGGCATCCTGCTCAGCTCGTTGCCGGTTCCCCATCCGGAGGAATTGCGAGTCCTTAACTGGTCCGGCGCCGACTTCAAAGGAGGCTATGATGGTTATATGGTTGATGACGGGCCGGGACGCAAATGGGGGAACTCCTTCCCGCTTTCCTTGTGCCCAACCTTCCGAAAGCAATGCGCGGGTCAAGCCGAGGTGTTTGGCTATGTCCCGCTGGACGGGACGGCGATGCGGGCGCGCCATGACGCGGTCAGCGCCGATGGGCTGATGGTCACGGACAATTTTTTCTCCGGTGTCGGGGTTCGCCCATTGCTGGGCCGTCTTCTGGATTCTGGCGATGACGGCGCACAAGGCGTTGTCATTTCTTACCGCTGCTGGGAGCGCGGATTTGATCTCGATCCGGGCGCGCTTGGCAAACCCGTTGTTCTAAACGGACATAGTTTCACAGTAATTGGCGTGTTGCCACGCGAGTTCCCCGGGGTTCATCCCGGCGCGGAAACCGATTTTTATATTCCATTGACCGGCGGCGATCCCAATCGCTGGCGAGTGGCGCTCGTGGCTCGACTGAGAACGGGCGTGAGCGACCACCAATTTCAAGCCGCCGCAAACTCTGTTTTCCAACCCGGCACAGAAAAGGTCCTGAAGCAACAACGGGTGGTGCTGACGGACGGACGGGCGGGGCCGGATCTGGATCGCCGCCAATACCGGCGGCCATTGCTGTTGCTTTTAGGCGGGGTCGGCGTGGTGCTGCTCGTGGCTTGCGCCAATCTGGCCGGATTGTCCCTCGCTCGCGGAGCGGCCCGGCAGCATGAATTCGCGGTTCGTGCC
>CAZMLP010001213.1:0-8573 GCA_964566745.1 uncultured Verrucomicrobiota bacterium
CACCCTCACTTTCCTCAAACTTATGGCCCTCTCGAAAATGAAAATTGCTGTCGCCACGCTCGTGGTCGCGGGTGTCGCGACCTCGTGGTGGATCGAACGCCAGGCCGCCGCCGGCTTCCGCGCCGACAATGAGACCCTTCGCCAACAGCTCGTCCAGCTCGCTGCCGACCGGGATCAGCAGGCCCGGCTGGCCATGGAGGCGCGCCGCGCCCGGTCGCCCCGTTTTCCCGTGCCGGCCGCGAATTTGAGTTCCACCGCCACGGCCAACGGCCCCGAAGAGCCCGGTGGCGCGCGGTTGATGGCGTTGATGAACAATCCGCCGACGGTGACGGTCGACCGGCTCCAGTCGTATCTGGACGCGAACAAAAGCAACGCCACCAGCATGCTCGCGGCGTATCGCGTCACGCACGATTCCAAGTTGCTGGAAGAGGATTTGAAATTGTATCCGCGCGACCCGCACGTGGCTTTTGAAGCGTTGCGCAGCCGGGATGCCGCGCCGGAAGACCGCCGCCGCTGGCTGGACACACTCAAGCAGGGCGCGCCGGAAAACGCGCTCGGGTATTATCTCTCGGCGGTGGATTACGCCCGGGCCGGAGACAACGACGCGGCGTTGCGGGAGGTCATTACGGCGACGGGCAAGGGCCAGTTCCAAGACTACACGGTCCAACGGATCCAAGATGACCACGAGGCGTATTTGGAGGCCGGATTCTCTCCCGCCGACGCGAAGCAACTCGCCTCGTCGCAAGAGACTTTGCCGCAACTGGCGCCGTTGAAGGAACTGGGCAAGGATCTTGTCACATTGGCCCAATCTTATCGTCAAGCTGGCGACGAGGCCTCGGCGCAATCTGTCCTGCAGATGGTTGCGAGCATGGGGCAACGCTACAGTCTGCCTTCACCCGGCGAGCCGGAGATCAGCCAATTAGTCGGCATGGTGGTGGAGCGCAAGGCCCTGGAACAGATGGATCCCAACGCCGCCTTTGGCAACGACGGCCAAACCGTGCAGCAACGGCTCGACCAACTGAACCAGCAGGAAAAGGCCGTGCGGGAATTGGGCAAACAGGCCGAGCAATTCTTTCCGATCATGTCCGAGACGGACATGGGAATTTACAAGGACCGCTGGATGTCGCAGGGGGAAGAGGCTGCCATGCGTTGGGTCGTCGGCAAATACGGGGGAAAGCCAGCCGCGCCTTAATTCCCTGGATGGTACTCGCGCTCCGTGTGCCCCTGCAATTGCCCCGGGTAAAAGTAAACCTCGCGCAGGTCGCCGGTGCTGTATCGCCCGGTTTCGTCATTGAAATGTCGCGAGGACGGTGATCCGCTTTCGCCGCCCGCCGTCACCGCACGGGCGCGAACTTGTTTTCCGAACTCCACCACCGCCACGAAACTATTCCCGCTGGTGCCATACCATTTTTTGGTCCCCGGATGCGGATTCGCGCCAAACGAGGCCAGCGAACCCCAATTCCCGGAGGGGAACCCCACTGGGGCGCTGGGCTGGGAATCGTTGAATGGCTGCACGATGTCACCGGTCAAACGTTGGAAGCGATTGATATCGCCCCAGGGCGTTCGCCAGGTTCCGAAGTCGGCGGCAAGTTTCTCCGAGGCGGTGGCCAGTGATTGCAGCAACTGTTGGGCGGATACGTCTGCCACCGCTTCTCCCGTCGCGGCGCCCTCGCCTCGCATATATCGGCGGATCTCCTCTCCCCAAAAAATCGCGACCGAGGTGGCTACCGATTTCACGTCCCAACGCAAATCCCATTGGCGCAATAACAAGACCTGCCCCGCGAGCTTCTGCTTGAGCGGGTCAGCGGCGGGAAGCAGATCCCACGATTTGACCAGCGCCGAAACCGGTCGCTCAAACCACGGAAGATAACTGTCGTAGGCCGTGGTCACCAGGGAGTCGAGAGTGAAATCTTTCCTGTCCTGCAACACTTGGATCGCGTGCCGGCCCCGCGCCGATTCGCCACCCGTCTCCACATAAACAGGAAAGTCTTTTTTCCTCAGAGTGCCTGTCCCGGCTGCGGACCAAGGCGCGTCATTGGCGTTATAAAGCCACCCCCTCGGCGGGTTCAGCAAATGGGGCGTTTGCTCCACGGTCAACAGGCCGTTTGGGTCCGTTTCGGGATTGCTCCCGTCCACCGGCCTGGTCCAGTCGAACTTCGTGTCACGGCGCGGTATGTAGTTGCCATGAAAATAAGCGATGTCGCCGTCGGCATCGGCGAATATCGTGTTGTTCGAGGAATTCGCCTTGAGCTCCATTATTTTGCGGTACGACTTGTAATCCCTCGCCTTGGTTCGCAGATAAGATTGCTCAAGAGCCTTGATCGGCTCTTGCATGAGGCTGACGGCGACCCACTTCTCGCCGGACCGCCGGATCACCGGACCGTGATGTGTCCGGAAAACGACAAACTTCTTCTCCGCCATGCCGTGAGTAGTCTGGTAAGGCACTATGATTTCGCGGGAAATCACGGGACGCTCCCGGTCGCCGTGCTTGTAAACGAACCGATCCCCTTTCTTCGTCACCGTCTCGAGATACTCGTCGATCACATCGACACCGCTCGAAGTGTGCATCCAGCCGGTCCGCTCGTTGAACCCCTGATAGATAAAAAACTGGCCCCAAGTGGCGGCGCCATACGCGTTCAGCCCCTCCGCGCTAGTCACTTGCAACTCGGAGCGGAAGAAGAACGAGGTGTGCGGATTGATGAGCAGCAGGGCATGGTGGGAAGAGGTGTTGGCGGGCGCGATCGCGATGCCGTTGGAGCCAGTGGGTTCCCCGTGATCATCCCGGCGCGGCAAGATGCCACTGGCGTCCTCCAACTTTTCGGCGGCCGGGGAGGAAATCGATGCCGTCACGGCAGGCTTGCCGTAGAAGTCCTCCAACCCGCGCAGATTCACGCGCTCGATGTCACCGCCAATGCTGCCTTCCGTGAAGCTGAGCGCCATCCAAGGCTCGAAACGCCGGATCACGCGCGGCTTCACTTCGGGGTGTTTTGCCAGGTAGAAGTTGAGTCCGTCGGCCCACGCGTTCATCAAGGCCCGCAGCCAGCCCGGACTCGCCGCGTATAGATTTTTCAACTCCACGGGATCGATGAAAAGCCGCTGCCGCAGGTCCAAATAAATCCTCGACTCGCCCTCGGCCTGGGCAAGCAATCCCAGCGAGAGGAGGTAATTGTTCTCGACGCGATTAAAGTCGTCCTCCGCCTGCGCGTAGATCATCCCGAATACCGCGTCGGCGTCGGTCTTGCCAGTGACATGGGCGATGCCCCAATCGTCGCGGGTGATGGTGACATTTCGCGCCTCTTTCTCCCAGCGCTCAAGTTCAGAGGTCGCGTTCGATCCAGCCCAACAAACCGATGCCGACGCGAAAAGAACACCCAGAGTGCAAGGGCCCAGTTTCATCATGGGGAGATGCTTTTTCACTGCTTTCGAAAGCTAACAACAGCCCAATATCCTAACAAGAAATTGCGTCATCGAGGGTCCGGCACGCGGATCAACTGGATGATCGCGCGCCTGAATTTCAGGGTGGCCTCCTCCTTCGGTTGCTAGTCCGGACACGCTTGCCCATCTCGCCCTCACCTTGGAGCAAATGCGATTACCATCATAATCCCCGGTTTCCTACCATTCGATGGGCAAATCCGTCGGCGTCGCTTTGAGGATACGGTGTTTGCAGCAGATCGGGCAGACTTCGGACGAAGGCTCTTTCCGAATCGCGGGCGAGCGGGAATTTTCACGCCACCAAGTCCTGCTTCAACAGCGAAAACCGGTCTTTGAGCGCCCCTTGATGATAGTTGTGCGGCGGATCATTGATGTCGCCGACTTTAGTCTCTGCCCGCGTGGAAATCACGGCCGGAAGGCACAGTGGCAAAAACAGGGAGAATGTTAAGGAGCGACCCGTCATGCGAGCGCGACTATCCTATTCCGGTTACGCTAGACCGCCAAGCGACCCGCATCCTGTCGCTCACGCCGCGAACAAACGCTTCATCTTTTGCAAGAGGCCGGGAATTGTGGTCCACGGATCAGCCTTCGACTCGTATTCCAGCGCGACATAGCCCTGATAATTGGCGTCTCGCAGAATTTTCACCAGACGCTCCAGGTCGGCCGGTTGCTGGTCCTGTTTGCGCGGGTGAATTTCCGCCTTCATCTGCACGTTTACCGCGTAAGGCGCGATTTTAGCGAGATCGGCGTACGGGTCGTCAGTGTTAAAATTCGCCGTGTCGAGGTTGATTCCGAACCACGGACTTTTCACCGCATGGATGATGTCGAGGATGTCGGCCGCCTCGGCCACGATGCCGCCGTGGTTTTCAAGTCCGAGCATCACACCCTTCGTGCCGGCATAAGCGCACGCCTCCTCCAGGGCCGCAATGGAGTTCCGCTTGGCCTCTTCCCTCTCCATGCCCTTGGGCACGGCGCCGGCGAACACGCGAATGTGCGGCGCGCCGAGAATTTGCGCGTAATCGATCCAGCGCCTGGTGAGCGCCATCTCCTGGTCAAGTTTCTCGCTTTTGCCATAAGTGAATGTGTTGCCGATGGCCGAGCCGCTGATCGCGACCCCGCGCAAAAAGGCATGACGCTTCACTTTCAGCAGGAATTCCGTGTCGAACTCTTTCGGAAAATAATAACTGGTCAGCTCGGCGCCGTCACAACCGTGGTCCGCGCAGAAATCCAGAAACTGAAAGAGGTCCAGCTTTCCGGCGGTGAACGAGTCGCGGAACGAGTAGGCCGCGAGGCTGAGTTGCAGTCGCGAAGAACCGGCCCGTTTGAGTGGTTCGATGGCGGAGAGAGGACTTGCCAGCCCGCCCAGAACCAAACTGGCTTGCGCGGCGCGGGAAAGGAATTGACGGCGATTCAACGCGAAATTCGTGGGCATGCGAGGAGGATTTGCAGACTCCACGCGTTTTGTCGCGCGAAAAATCCGACGGTCCGCGCCATTGCCCGTGTCGCCACAGCCCGCGTTTTTTTCAACTCGACTCGGTCGCCGCCGCCGGTTCCGCCTCGCCCGTCTTGCTTTGCGTGGCCGGGAGCATGAGCAGGGAGACGATGCTCATGAAAAGACCGGTGAGCAGCACCCACACCGCGCCGGTGGACTCGGGGCGATGCTCGAGCAAAATGGTGGCGGCGAGAGCCACCAAGGTGAGGTTCGGGCAAAACAGCAGGCAGGCCCGCGCGTCTCCCCCGGTTGGCATCCAGCGGCGGTGGAGAACCTCCCGCGCCGCCAGCAAGATTGCTCCGGCCACCACCGCCAGCATTCCAATCATTGAAAACAGTGTGGACCATTGCACCTGGACGCCCAGCGCCACAAAGAACAACGGGATGAGAAACCGGCTGCTAATGGGCGCCATGAATTGCTCCAGGCTGACGCCGTCGTGCTCCGCTCGGCTCATGAAGAGGCCGAGAAAGAAGGCTGTCTTTGCGGCGGAGAGGCCCAACCGCTCGCCGATGGCGCAAATAACGAGCACCAGCAACACCAGCAAGTGGACCCGCCAATGCGTGGTTTTTTGCAGAATGATTTGAAACAGGCGGGTGAGGTGCGCGTTAAACTGGCTGACGAGAAAAATAGCCGTGAAAATACCCGCCAACTTGAGCGCCACCACCCAATGAAGTCCGTACGCCAGCGCGGCGGAATCCGCGGCCATCACCACGATGGCCAGCATTTCCAGCGCGACCATGACGAGACAGACGAACGGCTTGGCCACCGCGGCAAGACCCGCGTATTGCTTCCAACCGGCGTAGGCCATGCCGACGGAGCAACCGGTCAAGGCGGCGGCGGAAAGAAAAGACTCCCCGAGCGTGAGGCCCGCCACATTTGCCAAGCCGAACACCAGCGGATATTGCACCAGCGACCACTTCATCGCGTAGCGCAACGGGCGCAAAAACTCTTTCCAACGGGGCAGATCGATATCCAACCCCACTTCAAACAGCAGCAGCAGGAATCCCACTTTGCCCGCCTCGTGCACCATGCTTTTCACGTCGCCGGTCACCCACGATCCGAGCACCAATCCAAACAGGACGAACGCGGGGTAAACCAGCGCCGGGCGGCCCAGCTTGCGGCACAGGTCCGGCACCCCCATAAACAACATGAGGAGACAAATGATGACTTCGATATTGTTCATTCCGCGCGCGGCCAATGTCGGCGCGGTGTTCCGGGGAATCCAGCGGAAAAGCTCCTTGATAAATCCACGTGGCGAAAACGAAGCGCAGAAAACCGCGCAAACGTCCCATCGCGAAAGCGGATTCGCCGCGATCCATGCAAAGCCAGCCCCACAACCTCAAAAGGCAAAGGCAAAAGTGTTCCCCCGCCTCACGCGGCGGCCGCCGTTTCATCCGTGGCGTTTGCATGGTCATTCAGCGAGTTGATTTTGTCGATGTATTGCAACCAGCGCAGCCCGACCAGGATGCGTGACCGGATTTGGAATGGATTCGTCGGCTTCGTCAGATAGTCGTCCACTCCGGCATCGAGGCCATCTTGAATTTCCGACAGGCGGCTCAACGAGCTGAGCATCACCACGTAACAATAGGGCATCATGAAATCCCGCCGGATGTTTCGCGCAAGGTCCAAACCGCTGAAGTCGGACGTCGGGAAACGGCGGTCCGTGATGACGAACCGGACGGGCCGGATTTGGAATCGCGTCCAGAGATCGAACGCTGTCCCGAAGGTCGAGACGTTGTAATGATCCATGACCAGGGAATCCTCCAAGTGGGATCGCTCCTCGCTCAAACGGATCGCCATGTAGATGGAAATATTTTCCTGATTTGTCATGCCCTCTTATTAGCGTATGCCGTGCCAAGCCATGTATGGACAATGTATTGACAGGCGGGGATTCGGTAACGCCCGCTAAAGAAGGAGAGAGGGAAGGAAAATGTGCAAACACATCTTGCAGAACGCAATTGCGCCACCTCTCTCCGAAAGCCGCGTGCAGGTCAGAATCCCACGGGCCCCACGCTCGTCGAATAAACGACGATGTCAACACACTCGCCTTGAATTCAGCTCCCGCCACGGGCGGCGCACGTCCCGTGCGGCCTCGGGCCAGTTCAGAAATTGCAGAACAAACCCCTCCTTCAGCAGCTTACCGGGAACGACGCGGCGCTTTTTCAAAATCAATTCTGTCTCGGCGCGCAGAAAAATGGCGCCGATTTCCCGCATCTAGCGCGCGGCCGGCAGTCCGAAACGAGTGCCCCAAGCTTGCGCAGGGCACGCATAAACTCGGCGGTCGGCATCGGCTCAGGCGCGGTGAGGTTGGCCGACCGGGAAATTGTCTCACGTTGAATCAGATGCTTTATCGCACGCGTGAAATCGGCCTTGTGAATCCACGAGATTGCTCGTCGCTGGTTCGTTGGAATCCGGTATCGCGGGGCACGGGCCGAGTTTTGTCGATCGGATGGGCGCGAGGCGCAAATCAATCTTCCCTGCAATCACTTGCTCGGCGGCGTCTGGCGGCAAGGAATGCCAGAGGAAATCTGGTCGCGCGTCAAAAAGGCGCGCAAGGAAGTCTAATAAAAACGCTATCTAGTCGCCTGGGTCTTCGCCTCGGAAATAAGCTCCCAAAACTTGGGATTGTCCTGAAGCGCGGCATCCTCGGTGACCGGCAGGCTGGAGCGAAAGAGGAAGTCCTTGAGCGTGTTGCGGCTAAGGATGCGATGCACCACCACTCCCAGCTCGTGCCGCTCGAAATAAACCCGGTAATCCCCCAAGCGAAAGCGGTGCAGCGTCTTGCCGCCGCGCTCCAGCTTGCCGAAATTTTCCAGCTCCGTCTGCATGATCGTTTGCGGCAGCCCGCGAAACTCGCCCAAAATATGAAGCTGGAGTTCCTTGGGCATGCGCGCCAGCTCGGCGGCGCTGGTTGGATTGAAAATGATCTGAAAGGGACGCATTACCGGTCGTCGGGCGAGTTGGTAGCGCGTACGGGAATCGCACCCGTCTCCCGGCCTTGAGAGGGCCGTGTCCTAACTGATAGACGAACGCGCCACGCCACGAAACGCGTGCATGCTAGGCGAGAACCCCAATCTGTCAATAGGCGATCTGCAAATGTTTACCGGGCACAATTTCACGGTTTCTTACCAGCTTTCGTGCTGTAACTCGTCCCGTTTGTCACCGCTTTCCAAGCCTCGCTTCAATTCGCTCAGG
Source organism: uncultured Verrucomicrobiota bacterium (assembly GCA_964566745.1). Lineage (GTDB taxonomy): Bacteria > Verrucomicrobiota > Verrucomicrobiia > Limisphaerales > CAZMLP01 > CAZMLP01. The sequence goes on from CAZMLP010001213.1 coordinate 8,120, forward strand.
ATTTGCAGTCGATGCCCCTCGTATTTCCCGATCCAGCGCAGGTAGATCTCATGCAAAGGCACGGGATTCAGATAATGGAGCTTTTCCCGCCCGGACCACACCGTCGTCACGAGATTGGCCTTTTCGAGCAGCAGGAGATGCTTGGTCACCGCTTGACGGGTCATGTCGAGATGGGTGCAAAGCTGGGTCAAAGTCTGCCCGTTGTTCCGGTATAGCACGTCGAGCAGCTTGCGCCGGCTCGCGTCCGCCAGGGCCTTGAACACCGCGTCCATGCGCAAATAATAGGCAACTTTTCAGTTGCCTGCAAACGGCAAATGCATCTTTGCCGCGCCTGAAATCCCGGGGAAACAGGGCGGTTAGCAGCCCGTCAAAAAAGTCGATGGAATGATTGAACAAGGCGTGATGGGGAGCGTCGGAAAGGGATGGCGCTTGGACGACGCAAAGCAAAGCAGGC
>CAZMLP010001214.1:0-3371 GCA_964566745.1 uncultured Verrucomicrobiota bacterium
ATCCCGTCACACGTCTCACCTGCTGGACCTTGGCGCTCGCCGCCGGGTTCAACGGCAATATTGCCCGAGCGGTAGACGCGGCCCCGGTCGCGCCAAAAACAAACAAATGGGAGACACCCGCCGCCGCCGGGCTGACCCTTACGCGCGGCAACAGCGACACCTTGCTGGCCACCCTTTCCCTCGACACGCAGCGAAAGTGGACCCAGGACGAGTTTTTTGCCGGGATCGCTGGCGGATACGGCGAAAACAACAGCACCGAGAACACGAAATTCGTCAAAGGCTACACCCAGTATAATCATTTGTTCAGCGAGCGCCTTTATGGTGGTTTGCGCCTCGACGGCAATTAAGACGGGATTGCCAATTTGGACTACCGCTTTACCCTGTCTCCACTGGTGGGTTACTACTTCATCAAAAACGCCAAGACCTCGCTCTCCGCGGAAGTTGGCCCTTCCCTGGTTCTGGAAAAATACAAAGGCCAGGGTTCCGACACCTATTTGGGCGCCCGCTTTGGAGAGAAATTTGAGCACAAACTCACGGCCAGCACGAAGATCTGGCAAAGTTTGGAATACGTCCCCAAAGTGGAGCGCTGGGCCGAGAAATATGTCATCACCGCCGAGGTCGGGATCGACACGGCCATCACCAAAAAATGGAGCCTTCGCGTGGTGGGCCAGGATATTTATGACAGCGAGCCCGCCGGCAACAACAAGAACAACGATCTGCGCCTGATCGCTGGCACCGCCTACAAGTTTTAATCGGGGTCGAATCACCGTTCTCGCTCAAGCCCGTCTATCAATGAATTTTGCCTGTCGGGCCTCTTTGAAGGCCGGCCGGAATTGCACCGTGATTCCGGCCGGTCCTCCCAAAACAGCACCACCTCGAGCAAATGTACTGCCCGCCTCGCAACCGGTAGATGCCCTTCAGTGACGTCACGATGTGACGATCGTGAATGGGAAGCGATCAGATCCTTCCACAAACAGTCCTCTTTCCCAAGGTTTGGCCGCGCAAACTCGACCGCAAATCACGGCGAGTTGATCAGGGTTGAATGGCTTGGATTTTGGGGTCAATCAGCAGTTCCGGCACGCCTAATTCTGCCAGAGTCCTAGTTTCACCGAGCGTGGATGGCTTCATTTCCGCAGCCTTAATCTGGCTTAATTCGGCTTTCTCCGGCGGGGTGGCCACGGAGACAAATGGTGATGCAACTGGCTGGTTCTTAGTTTCTTGGGGCGGACCTGGCCGGCCTTCCCGTTCGGTCACGGCCGTTTGCGCATTAAGCCTTGCCCGCACCCGCTCGGCGAAATCCGCTTTCCGCCGCTTAAGGGCCGCCTGACCGGCATCCGTCGTGTCCTGCCACCGCTGGCGGGGTTGTCCCTCCAGCTTCGCCTCGGCGATCCGCAAATGACGCTCCCGATGCTCCATGCGGCGGATGCGCTCCAATTCCGCGCAGAGTTCCCGCAACCGCAGCCAGCCCGCCTCGCCTTCCAAAGGCTGGCGAGCCGCCACCAGATATTTGGCGGTCAGCAAGGTAAGGAGCAATTCACCAAGCGGTTTGCCAATTCTCTCCTCCTGCTCTTTCAACTCCCCGGCCTCCTCGCCCAGCCGCTCGGCCAGTTCCAACACCTGGCCTTGAGCGACCCAATCGGCGTAACCGCCCTGCCGCCAGGCGGTGAGGTTGGGGCCATTAATCTCCTTGCCGCCGAAGTCACGCTCCAGCAGTTCCTTGACCTCGGGCAAGGCGTTGAGCCAGGCGAGCAGTTCGGGGCCTTGCCCGCCTTCATGCAGGCGTTCATTGAGTTGCTCGCGAATCGATTTGGGCAGCCGGGCAATTTTGCCAATGCGGGTGATCATAAAGCATCCTATGGGATCAAATTTGAGGGGCTGGGGAGTTTTACCCCTCACGAAAGTAAAATTACACAAACTTGCGCGCGATGTCCAGCAGGAATTTTGGCGCGGGCGCGGCGAGACGGGCTTTCAGCCGGAACGATGCAGTTGAAATCAATTTTACGAAGCTGTTGTGGGGAGAAATCGCGGTAGGGACGCGTTCCACCGCGTCCCTGACTTGCCTCGGCGTGGAGGTTTGCAAAGCCATAGAGCAAAATACGCGCAAGCAAGAGTGGGACGCGTTGGAACGCGTCCCTCCCACAGGCGAAGCGGGTCGCGCCTATGGCAAGACAAAACCCGCCGCATGGTTCCGGCTCAGAGAGAGTGCCGGGGATGCCGCTCCTGACGGAGCTCTGGAGATTAGAATCGCGGCATTGCTACAAAGATGGCGCGCCTACGGCGCTGGGCGAGGCTGGTTGTTGCGATGCGGAACCTTTAGCCAGGGCTGCCACCCTGGACTGGGTTGTATCAGCCCTGCGGGGCGTCGGCTTGAATGCGATTAGATTCCGGGCGGGGGCAATCAGGGCTAAGCCATGTTCATGCGCCCGCCGGGGCGGGGGAATTTTGACGGTGGAATTCCGGTGGGTGCGCTCGCTTCCACACCGGTTACCTTCCTCCGTGCCTCCGGCACAGGCTTCCTTGCAAAGCGCCGAGGAAATTCGGCGCGAATGGCCGCGCCTTCCTTTTCCATTGCCCTGCCGACGGGATCGCGACACCTTTTCACCTCAATGAAACCAGCCGCCTTCGCCTGCCTTGCCGCGCTGCTTGGAAGCCTTGCCGGATTCGGAGCGGAGCCGGGACTGGCCGGTTACTGGAAACTGCAAGGGGATTGCCGGGATTATTCCGGTCGCGGAAACCACGGCATCAATCACGGAGTAAAGCTGGACCGCGGTGAGTTCGACGGCGTTGGGGCTTACATCGAGATTCCTGACAGCGCGTCCCTCCAATTCGGCGCCGGAGACTTCTCGGTTTGCGCCTGGGTTTACACGCCGAGGGAATTGGACGACGTGTTGGGCGATGTGCTCGACAAGTATGATCCCGCGCGCCGCAAGGGCATCACCCTTTCCCTGCGCTCGAGTGGCAGCGGTTACGCCGGGCAAGGCGATGACCGGCTGGTGACGTTTGGCATCGATGATGGCCATGCCTCCGAGTGGGAGGATTGCGGGCGGCCGAGCCCCACCAGCGCTTACATCAGCAATTCGATGCTGGTTTACAAAGGCAAACTTTACGCGGCGGTCACCGATGCCAAGGACTCGAAGGATTGGTGCCATGTCTTCCGCTACGACGGGAACCGGAAGTGGACCGACTGCGGGCGCGTCGGCTCCGGGCGAACTACCGGGGTCGGGCCGCTGGTCGTTCACAATGGCGACCTTTACGCGGTAACTTGGACCTACGACTGGACGCGCGTCCAATCGGGAAAATACGACGCGGGCCGGGTTTACCGGTACGCGGGCGGAACGAACTGGGTGGACTACGGCCAGCCAAGCGACGAC
>CAZMLP010001215.1:0-11394 GCA_964566745.1 uncultured Verrucomicrobiota bacterium
TGCCCGCGCCGGGCACGGCGGCGCCCGCTCGTCCGCAAAACCACGCGCTGGCCACTGGCCAGACGGACGCCTGGCAGTTGAATGTGACCGATGATGGTTCCCTGCAAAACCTGCGTTTCACGCTCGTCTGGACCGATCCGCCGGGCAATCCGGCCGCCGCGGTCAAACTGGTGAACGATCTTGACTTGGTGGTCTCCAACACCGTCACGCACGAGGTCTTCTACGGCAACAACATTCCGGATGGCGCGGATTTCACCCAACCGCAGGATCCGGGCGCCACGGCCGAGCAGGTGATTGATTCCATTAACAACGTGGAAAACGTTTTCCTCCGGGCGCCGCTGGATTCCAGTTACGTGGTGTCCGTCTTTGCGCGTAAGGTGAACGTCAACGCGGTGGTCGGCAACACGAATGACATCGTTCAGGATTACGCGCTGGTGATCTCCTCGGGGCAGGGGGACATCACGAACGCCTTCACTCTTGCCAGCCTCCCGACCACCCCGCGCCAGTCGCAAGCGGTCTCCGTCGTCACCAATGGTGTTGCCCTGCTGAACCAGCATGTGGGCGCGAATTTCCCCCTCACCAACTCGACCGCGGGGCAGACGAACCAGTGGAATTTTTACATCTTCACAAACCTTTACCAGCAGTCCTTGTTCGGCACGCTGACGAATGGTTCCAACGTGGCGTTTGTCACCTTCCTGCCGCCGAACCTGGGCACGCCGCGCAACGAGGAGGCGGACATCGATTTGTATGTCTCGACCAACCCGGCCATCACTAATTTGGCCCGGGCGGCCATCTCCTCGTCGTACAAATCAAACGGCCGGGGTGGTTCGCAAGTCGTGTTTTTCACAAATGCCACGCCGGACACGGTTTATTACGTGGGGGTGAAATCCGAGGACCAGCAGAGTGCCGAGTACGCGCTCTACGGCATTTCATCGGATCTGCCCTTTGCCGACATTGACAGTAACGGGACCATGCACTTGCGCGGGTTTCCTGTGAGCGCGGTGATTCCTGACGGCTCGCCCGAGAAGCCAGGCGTGGTGAACATGGTGGCCATTGGCATCTCGCCACTGGTGGCGGGCTTGGTGACGGTGGATAACGAGGTGATTCACGAGTCCTTTGGCGACTTGGTTGGCACCTTGAGCCACAATGGGCAATACGTGGTTTTGAACAACCATTTCGCGGACATTGGTGTGATCGATCACATATTCCACTACGACGACAGCCAAAGCGGCCGAAGCCCGATCACGCGGCCCACCGATGGTCCGGGGCGGTTGACCGACTATGTCGGCGCGAGCGCATCCGGCTTGTGGTTGTTGACCATGTCGGACAACGCGCCGGCCCACATCGGCACGAATTTGCAATTCAGAGTGAACATAACCCCGGCCGGTGCGGTGGCGGGAGGATTGGACGGGACTGTGTTTGCCAACGCCTGGAATTATTATTTTATCGATGTGCCCGCCGATGCGACCAGCCTGACGATCAACCTGACCCGCATGAGCGGCCCGCTGGACGTTTTCGCGCGCTTGAATGACATTCCGGACACGGCCAACTATGACAAGTCCGCCTCCCTGACACCTCCCGGCGGATCATTAACGATCACGGTCAATGACGTGCCGCCGCTCAACGCGGGCCGTTATTATATCGGTGTTTTCAATCCGAACGCGGTGCCGGTGACTTACCACATCGACGCGACGATTGAGCGAAATCCAAAGGCCGAGATCGCGCAACTTTTCACCTCCACCAACACTCCCGTGGCGGTGCTGGATCAGGCGTTGACGCAATCAGGCATTGATGTGAAAGACCCTCGCTCTGTGGTGGAGGCGCGGGTGGGGGTGCGCATCGATCATCCGCGAATTGCGGATTTGGTGTTGCACTTGGTGAGCCCGGAAGGCACGCGGGTGTTGCTGGCCGAGAACCGGGGTGGGGCGACCACTAACGGTTACGGCGCCGGCAAAGCATACGCCGGTTTCACGGACAACACCAACCTCACCGACCAGTTGATCAAATTTGCCAAACCGCCTTTTGCGACCAACACCTCTTTGACCACCAACTTGGTGAGTGGGTTCGAGGGGGTGTCCGCCCGCGGATACAATACCGGCGAGGTGTTCGACGGCTGGACGGTTGAGAACGTTTTTGTGACCACGAACGCGACCGGCAGCGGTTTCACCCGGAGTTTGCCAACTGTGATCAATGACCCGGGTATCGCCCAGTCCGGGAATAGTTACCTAAACTTGGGCCGGGGTGATATCTCACGGGAGATTCCGACCCAGCCCGGCGTCAACTACACGCTAACTTTCGCTTACCGGTCGGCGGGCACGGGACCCATCAACGCGCAGATTCTTCTGGACGGCTCGCTCAACTCCTTCATTTCGGCGGCGGGCACTAACTGGCAATCCAAGACCATTCAGTTTGTCGCGAGCAGCAGCTCCACCACGCTGGAGATTCTGCCTGGCTTGAACAACCCCGGCTTGTTGCTGGATACCTTCGAGTTGGCAGGAGTGGCGGGAATCATTTACTACTTCCCCGAGGAGCCACTGGAAATACTCAAAGGGCAGGGGGCTCTTGGCCGGTGGAATCTCGAGGTGCTGGACAACCGGGCCGGGCCGTCCACCAACGGCGTTTTGCTCAGTTGGCAACTGCAATTGGTGTTGAGCCGCACCAACGCCTTTGTTACCAAGGTGACCAACGGTATTCCCGTGAATGGCACTGTCCAGGGCGCGGGTATCACTTATTTTTCGGTGGACGTGCCGCGGGAGGCGACCTTCGCCACCAATGTGGTGATTTCAGGCGGTGACATGGTTTTGCTTTACAGTGGCTCGGGCCTGCCAACTGGCTCGTTGCCCAACGACGTGGTGGTGGACCGCTTTGGCCCCGGCGGTGAAATCCTCGTTTTGGACACGAACACCCCGCCCGTGCTCAGGCCCGGCCAGCGCTACTACCTTGGCGTGGCGAATTTCAACCCGTTCGAGACAAATGATTTTACGTTGTTTGTCGATTTCGACCTGGGCGACAGCGGCCTGATTGGGCCGACTGTTCTCACCAACGGCGTGGGCTTTACCCACACCATTGCCGTCACCAACGCCATCGACTATTACCAGTTCACGGTGTCATCCAACGCCTACTCGGCGACCTTCGAGCTCTTCCCGCAGAATGGCAACGTGGATATGATCATCCGGCGTGGCTTGCCGGTGCGGGATCCTTTGCCTACCTATAACGTCTATGATTACGGCAGTTTCCAGTCGGACACCAATGTGGAGCAGGTGATTGTGACCACCAACTCGGCGCCGGTGGCATTGGGGCCGGGAGTTTGGTACATTGGCGTGTTCAATTCGGACACCAACGCGGTGAAATACACGGTGCGCGCCACGGAGGCGCTTAACCCGTACCTGATTATACCGCTGAAGAGCGGGGTGCCGGTCAACGTCACGCAGAACGTGACAAACGTTGTCACGAACTTTTTCGTGTTCTCGATCCCCGCCTCGAACGCGGACAACACCGTGTACGCGCGTTTCGACCTCTTTAATGCCTCCGCCCCGGCAACTCTGTACGTGAATCCGGACAATCTTTTCGACCCCTCGGAAGCTTTGTACCGCACGAATACTGGACCGGCTGGTGGCGCCCGCCTGTTCGTGACGCCCAGCGGCACCAACACAATCGCGGGAGACTGGTATTTGAACGTGGGCGGATACGCGGTGACGAACATCGACTTTACCGTGATGGCGACGCTGCTGACGAACGGGTTCCCGCCGATCACCACGTTAAGTAACGCGGTGACGGTGACAAATTATGCTTTGGGCAGCCTGGACGCGCCACGGCTCGACTATTACCGCTTCACGGTCACGACCAACGCGAAGTACGCGGACTTTGAGCTTTTCCCCATCAGCGGAAACGTGGATCTATTGCTGATCAAGGGACCGGGATTGCCCGACACCAACCGCTTCGATTACGCCAGCCAAAATACCGCTTTGACTAATGAGTTCATCCGGGTGGGACGCGGCTCGTCGCCGGTTTCCTTGACTCCGGGTGACTGGTTCCTCGCGGTGTACAATCGCGAGGACTATGCGGCGCGCTATGCCATTCGGGTGACGCAAGCGCTGGACGGGGCGGTGCGCTCCATTGGGCCGGACATCACTTATCCGGGTTTTGCCGCCACCCGGTCGCTGGACTATTACCAGATCACTGTTCCCTCGGGCGCCACCGCGCTGAACATTCAATTGAGCTTTACCAACGCGACAGCCCGCCAGTTGCGCATGTTCCTCCGCAAGGGCAAACCGTTGCCCGACGCGGCGAATTTCGACTACCAGAGCGGCTCGGCTTCGGCGCCGGGAGACTTCGTCGGTGTCGAGGCCGTCTCGGTTAGCCCTTCCTCTTTGCCGGTGGCCTTGACTCCGGGAGACTGGTTCTTGAGCGTGACCAACACTGGCTCGCTCGCGTTGAATTACGATTTGTCTTATCATCTGACGGGCGACATTGCTCAACCAACCAATAATGTGGAGGTGCCGTCACAATTGGTCATCTCGAACAATCAGGTGTGCGTGCTGTGGAAGGCGCAAATCGGCTCCTCGTACAAAGTTGAAGGCAAGGCTTCCCTGACGCAGACCAACTGGGTGGCCGACTCCGGAGTTATTGTGGCGAACGTGACCAACGAGCAGTATTGTGTCTCGTTTTCCGACACCAACCGCTTCTTCCGTGTCATGCTGCAGGGCGGGGGCGGCTCTGGTGGCTCGACCAATGCCACGGAGATCACGGTGGGGCAGCAACCGACAATCACCAGCACCTCCTTCTGTCTCAGTTGGAGTTCTGTGGTGAACACCGTCTATCATGTGGAAGGCAAGGTGTCTCTGAACCAGGCGAATTGGGTGACGGTCTCGCCAGCCATTACCGCGACCTCCACCACCTCCAGCTATTGTGTCCCGCTGACGGACACCAATCGCTTCTTCCGCGTGGTGAAATAGGCTCCTTTCTCCGGGCACACTGCGGGCTGTGCGTTCTCCTCGCTTGCCCGGCGGGATTGAGTCTGGCATCAAAACCCCCGCGTGATTAACGATTCGGCTCCAGTGGTATCCTCATTTGCCGTCGGCTCCCGGCTGACGGTTGAGATTCGCGACATCGCCTTCGGCGGCGAGGGTGTGGCGCGCGTGGATGACTTCGTGATTTTTGTGCCGGGCGTGCTGACCGGGGAAACGGTGGAAATTGAGTTGGTCGAGGTGAAGAAACGCTTCGGCCGCGCGCGGCTGCTGCAAGTGACCCGTCCGTCAACGGACCGGGTTCAACCCGGGTGCCGCTACTTTGGGGAATGCGGCGGGTGCCAGTACCAGCACATCCGTTACGAAACCCAGCTTCAGATCAAGCACAAGCAAATCGCCGACCTTTTCCAGCGAGTGGGCGGTTTCCCCGAAGCGGTGATCGATCCGGTCCTTTCCTGCCCGCAACCTTACGGATACCGGAACCGCATGATGGTGCGGAGCTATTGGGACAAACAGGAAGAGCGGTTGCGTGTCGGCTTTTTGCGCGCGGAGAGCCGGGTGGTGGTGGATGTGGAGGAGTGCCGCATCGCCGAGCCGGCCATTAACGAGCAAATCCGTCTGGTGCGGACGAATCCGCCCCCGCGCGGCGGGCTGAAGGTGGTGGTGCGCATCGCCCCCGAGGGTTGGGATGTGCCGCGCGATTCGTTCTTTCAGAATAATTTTTTCCTGCTGCCCCGCCTGGTGGAGACGGTGCGGGAGCGGCTGCGCAATCACGGCGCGAGATTTTTGGTGGACGCATATTGCGGGGTTGGATTTTTTGGCATCGAGACGGCTGGCGTCGTCGAGCGGTTCGTGGGCGTCGAACTCGACCAAATGGCGATCCGGGCGGCCAGGCGCAATCTTGTGATGCGGGGCATCACCAATGGTGAATTCCTGGCCGGGGCCACCGAGGCGTTGCTGCCGTCCTTGCTGGAGCGGTTTACGCCGGAGCGAACGGCGGTGGTGCTGGACCCGCCCCGTGTGGGGTGCGCGCCAGGCACCATCGAGGCGTTGCGCCGTTCGCGACCGGGGCAGGTGATTTACATTTCCTGTCATCCGGCCACGCTGGCGCGGGATTTGAGTGTTCTCTGCACGGACGGACTATACCGCCTGGAGCGTGTCACGCCCTTGGATATGTTCCCGCAGACGCAACACGTCGAGTGTGTCGCCGACGTCCGGCTGGTCACGAGCGCCGTAAATCCGCCTGGAAGCCCTGTTCCGGGTTAGAATTTGGTGAATCGCGCTTGAGTCGCGCCCGTCTTTTGCTTAATCGAACTGTGTGACGCGTTTCGGGTTGTGGGCGGGTTTTGTTGCTTTGGGAATCGGGTTGGCGGGCTGCCAGACGGCGGCGCCCTCGTCGCCCGCGCATGTCACGGAGATTCCGGGCGACGCTGTTGTCCAAAAGGCCTCACCGGTCCCGCCGACTGTTCGCGTAAGACCGGTCGCCACACCGCTGCCAGTGGTGAAAGTGAAAGAATCGTCTGAGCCTGTTCGGCTCCCCTCCGTTGAGACCCTTGCGGAGCCGCCTCTCGAAACGGCCGCTGTGGCTCCTCCTCAAACTCCTCCAGTGCCTCCGGCCGGCGAATGGACCAATCGCTGGGTTTCCGTGACGGACTGGTTTGCCACCAACGGAACGGGCAGGCCCAGCCGCCACTTTGAGGGGGACAAGGCGGTCTATACACTGATGACTACAAATGGTCCGATCGTTTTGCGGGCCGGGAGCCAGGTGGCCACTTGCAACCATCTGAACTGCTGGCTGGGGTACGCCCCGCGCTTCACCAACGGCGAACTCTACCTGCATCCTCTCGATTTGCAGAAGAATCTGTTGCCCGCCGTGCGCTCGTCGCGCATGGCGTCAGCCGCAGGCAGGGTGGTTGTGATCGACCCTGGTCACGGGGGCGACCAGCCGGGAACTCGCAGTGTTGCCGAGCCGGAGGGTTATGAGAAGAACTACACGCTCGACTGGGCGCGGCGGCTGAAGCCGTTGCTCGAGCAACGCGGGTGGCGTGTGATTCTAACGCGCACCAACGATGTGGACGTGCCACTGACCAATCGCGTCGCGATGGCGGAGCGCATGAAAGCCGATCTGTTCATCAGCTTGCATTTTAACTCGGCCGCGCCGCACGCCGGGCAATCAGGACTGGAAACCTATTGCCTGACACCGGCCGGGTTGCCGTCCAGTCTGGTTCGTGATTATCAGGACGACGCCAGGCAGGTCTATCCCAACAACTCCCACGACCTCGAAAATTACCTGTACGCGGTCCAGTTGCACAGGTCGTTGCTCGAGGCGACCGGCGCGGCGGACCGGGGCGTCCGGCGGGCGCGGTTCATGGGGGTTTTGCGCGGCCAGAACCGGCCGGCCATTCTCATTGAGGGCGGCTTTCTCTCGAATCCGGCCGAGGCGCGTTTGATTGCGCGCCCGGAGTACCGGCAGAAGCTGGCGGATGCCGTGGCGCGGGCGCTGAACTGACCACGCGGTGCAACCGAATTCCGGGCTGGCCAGGCGCCCTGGTCATTCCGTTATGCTTTCGCGGATGTCATTCTCCCGGGTCATTGTCACAGGCGGAGCCGGTTTTATTGGCTCGCATTTGGTTGAGCGACTATTGACGGACGGTCGCGAGGTTGTGGTGATTGATGATTGCTCGACCGGGCGGTTGGAGAATCTGGCCAGCGTGGCAAGTCATCCTCGCTTGCGAGTGATTCAAACGAAAGTCTCGGAGTGCGGAGAATTGGAGGAGCTAACGAAGGGAGCCGAGGCAATCTACCATTTGGCGGCGGCGGTCGGGGTCGAATTGGTCATCCATTCACCGATACGGACCATCGAGACGAACTTGCGTGAGACCGAGGCTGTGATGTCGGTGGCAGGCCGGCATGGAACCCCCGTGCTGCTGGCCTCGACCTCGGAGGTTTATGGGAAGAGCCAAAAGACGGCGTTTTCCGAGGAGGATGACCTGATCATTGGGCCACCGCACCTGTTGCGCTGGAGCTATGCGTGCTCTAAGCTGATGGATGAGTTTCTCGCCATGTCTTACGCGCGCGAGCGACAGTTGCCGGTAACAGTCGTTCGTTTCTTCAACACGGTCGGGCCGCGCCAAACGGGCCGCTACGGCATGGTTTTGCCTCGCTTCATCGCTGCCGCAAAAAGCGGCGCGCCGCTCAAAGTCTTTGGAGATGGCCGGCAAACCCGCTGCTTTTGCTTGGTGACGGACGTGGTGGAGGCGTTGACCCGGTTGCAGCGGAATCCCGCCGCGCACGGGCAGGTGTTCAATGTGGGAACGGACGAGGAAGTGAGCGTCGGGGAACTGGCGGCGCTGGTCATCTCCGTGCTTGGCTCAACATCGAGCGTTGAACTGATTCCGTACGGGCAAGCCTACGCCCCGGGGTTTGAGGACATGCTGCGACGCCGGCCGTTGATCGACAAGCTGGAGCGGGTCACCGGTTTCCGGCCCGCGACCCGTTTGCGGGAAATCATCGAAGTGACCGCCCGGACGATTTAGGTGTCACGCCTCGGTGGCGGGCGTCTGCGCCTTGCCTGCGGTGTGCCGGATGTCCTCTGCGTCGTAGAGATACACCACATCCTCGCTGAAATTCGCCGCGTGGTCGGCGATGCGCTCGAGGCATTTGGAGATCGTCATTAAATGGAGGCAACGGGTGATGGTTGTCGGCTTTTCGATCATGTAGCTCGCCAGTTCCCGCTGCAATTGCTTGTGGATGGCGTCCACTTCCTTGTCGCGCGGCACGACCGCCCGGGCCTTGGCCGGATCGTGATTGACAAACGCGTCCAGCGAGTCATTGAGCATTTCGAGGCCCATGCGCGCCATCCGGGGAATGTCCACGTAAGGTTTGAGTTGCGGCTCCTGGCTGAGTTCGATGGACCGGCGCGCAATGGTGGTGGCCTCGTCCCCGACCCGCTCGAGATCGTGCGAGATCTTCATCGTCATGGTGATGAGTCGCAGATCGCGAGCCAGCGGGGCCTTGGCCAGCAGCGCGATGCCCATGTCGTCAATCTCGATTTCGAGCTGGTCCAGGACGTTGTCGTTCTCGATCACCGAGCGGGCTAGGTCGTCGTCGCGCTCGACCAGCGCCTTGATCGCGTTGTTTACGGCCGAGTTGGCGTGGCTGGCCATGGTGAGGAGCGTCTCCTTGAGGAGCGCCAGTTCCTGGTCAAAATGAGTGGACATAAAGGATTGAAATCAAGCGGCACGCCGGGAATCAACCGAACCGCCCGGTGACGTAGTCTTCCGTTTGTTTGCGGGCGGGGTTCTCAAAAATCTTGCGTGTCTGGTCATACTCGATCAACTCGCCCAGGTAGAAAAAAGCGGTGTGGTCGGAAATGCGCGCCGCTTGCTGCATGTTGTGGGTGACGATGACGATGGTGTAATCCTTTTTCAAATCCAGGCACAGATCCTCGACCTTCGAGGTGGCAACTGGATCAAGGGCGGAGGCCGGCTCGTCCATAAGGATGATCTCCGGCTGGATGGCCACCGCGCGGGCGATGCAAAGCCGTTGCTGCTGGCCACCGGACAATCCCAGTGCGCTGTCCTGAAGACGGTCCTTTACCTCGTCCCAAAGCGCGGCGCCCCGCAGGCTTTTCTCGACGGCCTCGTCGATGACCCCGCGGTCATTGACGCCGGCAATGCGAAGGCCGTAGGCGACGTTTTCGTAGATCGATTTGGGGAACGGATTCGATTTTTGAAAAACCATGCCGACGCGCTTGCGCAACTCGATCACATCTTGATGGGGTGCGTAAATATCCTGTCCGTCCAGGAGGATTTTGCCGGTCACCCGGATGCTTTCGATCAGGTCGTTCATGCGGTTGAGGCAACGGAGCAGGGTGCTCTTGCCGCAGCCAGACGGTCCGATGAAGGCGGTGACCTGTTTGCGGGGAATGGTGAGTGAAATACCCTTAAGCGCCTGTTTGGCGCCATAGTGGAGGCACCAATCCTTCACCTCGATGCACGGGTCAAACGGGGCGGGGGTGTGGTCTTTTGCCGCGAAAAGGCTCGGTCGCGGACTGTGCGCCGCCGCGCGCGCGGACTCGGGCGGGAAAGGCGGATTGGCGGCGTTGCCAGCGGATAAGTTCATTAAAAGGCTCCGGTGCGGTATTTCTTGCGGATGCGGTCGCGAATCACCATGGCGGCAAGATTCATCGCGACCACCACAAACAGCAGCAGCAGTGTGGTGGTGAACACCATCGGCTTGGCGGCCTCGACATTCGGGGACTGGAAACCGACATCGTAAATGTGGAAGCCGAGGTGCATGAACTTGCGGTCAAGATGAAGAAACGGAAACTGGCCGTCGAGCGGCATGTTGGGCGCGAGCTTCACCACGCCGGTGATCATCAAGGGCGCGACCTCGCCCGCGCCCCGCGCCATGGCGAGGATCAATCCGGTCAGAATTCCAGGCAGGGAGGCCGGCAGGACTATGCGGCATAAGGTTTGGAACTTTGACGCGCCCAGCGCGAGTGATCCCTCCTTGGCGCCGCGCGGGACCGCCGCGATGGATTCCTCTGTGGCCACGATCACCACCGGGACCGTCAGGAGCGCGAGCGTGAGTGAGGCCCAAATGATGCCGCCCGTTCCGAAAGTGGGGGCGGGCAGCTTGTCGGCAAAGAACAGCTGGTCAATTGTTCCGCCCACGAAATAGACAAAGAAGCCGAGGCCGAAGACGCCAAACACAATGGAAGGAACGCCAGCGAGGTTGTTCACCGCAATGCGGACCACGCGAACCCACAATCCTTGGTGCGCATACTCGCGGAGGTAGATCGCCGCGATCACGCCAAACGGCACCACCGCGATGCTCATGAGGATGGTCATCATCACCGTGCCAAAGATGGCCGGGAAGATGCCGCCCTCGGTGTTGGACTCGCGCGGCTCGCCGCTGACAAACTCCCACACTTTCATCCCGTAGTGGCCGGCCTTGGCGGGCAGGCTCATCGCGTTCGGTTTGAACGCGTGTACAATCTCCGCGATGGGTATTTCCTTCTGCTTGCCGTCCACGGTGGACATGACGGCAGTTTGGCGATTTTCCTCACGCGACAGATCGGCGGCCCGCGCTTTGAGCTGTTCGAAGGTCGCGTTGAGTTCCTTGATTCGGGCCTGAAGCGTGGTGATGGCGCGATCGCGCTCCGGCCCCGGTTGCTGGCGGTTCTCCACGCTGCGAATGGCCAGGGTGGCTTTCTGGATTTCGTAGTTGATCTGGCCAATGTCGCCTTTCTGAATTTTTACCCGGCTGGCCGCGACTTTGCGCGCCTCGACTTGCTGTGAAATAAGACGCTTCCAAGCCTCCGCGCCCGAGGCAACCACCTTGCCGTCCTCCTTGACCGACTCCAGAAAACCAAAAAAGTCCCCGTACTCCATACGCTCCAAGGCGACGGCGTCAGCAGGTG
>CAZMLP010001216.1:0-3153 GCA_964566745.1 uncultured Verrucomicrobiota bacterium
GGTGACGACCTGGCAGGCCATCGTCGGCAAGTTCGTCGCGAGCTGGCTGTTCCTGGGGCTGGCCCTCGCGCTGACCTTTCCTGGAATCATCACCGTCAATTACCTGGGATCGCCGGACAACGGGGTAATCCTGTGCGGCTATGTCGGCAGCTTCATGCTGGCGGGATCCTATCTCGCGATCAGCAGTGTCACCTCCGCAATGACCCGGAATCAAGTGGTCAGCTTCATCATCTCCGTGGTCGTTTGTTTGTTGCTGATCCTGGCCGGCTGGCCGCCGGTGACGAACATCCTCATCCAATGGTTCGGCGCGGCGCCGTGGATCGTGGATGTGGTGAAATCTTTTAGCGTCATGAGCCACTTCGAGGGATTCCAGCGCGGTGTCCTTGACTCCCGCGACCTGATCTTCTTTCTTTCCATGATCGGGTTCTCGCTCTTCGCGACGGGCGTGATCCTGCGCAACCACCGGGCCGGCTGAGGCGCGCAAACTGAAAACTATTTTTCGCAGATGAAAGACAAGTCCAAGTTCGAAACGCTGCTCTATTCCGCGTTGGGCATCGCGGTGCTGGGGATCGCGGTGATCGCCTTCAACTATATCGCGAGCAAGGCCAAGGTGCGCGTCGATCTCACGAAGGAAAAGCTCTACACGCTTTCCAACGGCACCCGGCAAATCCTCGCCAAGCTCGACACGCCGGTGCGAATCCGTTTTTACGCCACGCGGGACAACAACGCGATGCCGGCCATTTACAGCAGCTACGCGCAGCGCGTCGAGGACCTGCTGGGCGAGTACCGGCTCGCTGGCAATGGCAAAATCGAGATCGAAAAGCTCGATCCGAAGCCGGACACCGAGGCCGAGGAATCGGCGAGTCTGGACGGCATTGATGGCCAGATGGTGGACATGAACGACAAGATTTATCTCGGCATTGCCGTGAGTTGCGTCGATCAAAAAGCCGCCCTCCCGTTCCTTGACGTCAGCAAGGAGCAGTTGCTGGAGTACGAAATCTCCCGGGCGATCACCCAGGTCATTCAAGCGGAGAAACCAGTTGTCGGCGTGATGAGCAGCCTGCCGGTCTTCGGCCAGGCCAATGACCCGATGGCGATGATGCGCGGCTGGCCGCGCGGCGCCGGCCCGTGGGTGTTCATCAGCGAGTTGAAGCGCACGTTCGAGGTGCAGCAAATCGATTCCAGCGTCGAAAGCATTGACGCCAAGGTCAAAGTGCTCCTGCTGGTCCATCCCAAAAACCTGAGTGACACCGCCCTCTACGCGGTTGACCAGTTTCTCCTCCGCGGCGGCAAGCTGATCGCGTTCATTGATCCTCTGTCGGTGATGGACAGCGCCCCGGGCATGAATCCGCTCCAGCGGACCCAGTCGGCCAGCTCGTCCATCGACAAACTGACCAAGGCGTGGGGCCTGGAGTTCGACTCGAACAAGGTGCTGGCGGACATGGATTACAAGACACGCATCAATCGCGGCGGCCGCGTTGAGGTGATGCCCGCGTTCCTGTCGCTGACCAAGGAAGGCTTGAACACCAACGACGTCACGACCGCGCAGATCGACACGGTGTTGATTCCCTTTGGTGGCGCGATCACCGGTGAGCCGGTGGCGGGCTTAAAGAAAGACGTGTTGATCAAATCGTCCGAGAAGTCCCAGCTGGTGGAAAAATTCGTCGCGGAATTTTCGAGCGAGCAAACCGCCAAGGATTTTGTTTCGTCCGGAAAGCAAATGGCCATCGCCGTGCGCCTGACCGGCAAGTTCAAATCGGCATTTCCCGACGGCAAGCCGGTTGACAAGAAAGAGGATGACAAGAAGGACGCGGCGAAACCGGCGGGCGACTCGCTCAAGGAATCCAAAGTGGAGAGCGCGGTCATCCTCGTGGCGGACACCGACATGCTGGCGGACCAATTCTGCGCCTCCGTGCAGGAACTGCCAATTTTTGGCCGAATGGTCAGCCCGGGACCGAACCTCGCCCTGGTGCAAAACATGGTCGAGCAATTCGCCGGGGACATCAATTTGATCACGGTGCGCAGCCGCGCGACGTTGAACCGCCCCTTCACCGTCGTCCGCAAGATGGAGGAGGAGGCCGAGGCGGCGTTCCGCGACCGGCAGCGCGGGTTGGAGAAGGAGTTGCAGGAGGCGCAAAGCCGTTTAAACGAGCTGCAGGCGGCCAAGACCGACAAGAGCCAGCGCTTCATTCTCTCCCCGGAGCAGCAGCAGGAGATCGAGAAATTCAAGAAGCGCCAGTCCGAGACCAAGCGCGAGCTGCGCGACGTGCGCAAGCAACTGCGCCGCAGCGTCGAGTCTCTGCAGACGCGGGTAAAGGTGGCCAACATCGCCCTTATGCCCGCCCTTGTGATCGCTGGCGGCATCGCGTTGGCGCTCTACAAGCGCAAGCAAACGGCCGCGCGGTGATTTGCCGGGGCCAGAAACGAAGCGTAGTTTTTATCCGGACCGAAACCAGTTCACCAAACGATGAACCGCAAACAACTTTCGATAATTCTGGTCGTCGGCATCATTGTCGCCGTCGCCGGAATGCTCACGCACAAGAAGGAAAAATCCTCCTGGCAGTCCTCCAGCCAGAACGCCGGGCGCAAGCTGCTCGGTGATTTTCAACTGAATGACGTCGCGCGAGTGCATCTCAAGTCGCCAACCAACGAGGTGACCATCGCGCGCAAGGAGGACCAATGGACCGTCAACGAGCGCTGGGGATTTCCGGCGAACTTTTCCGAGCTGGGCGGCCTGGTCCGAAAGTTGGGCGAGTTGAAAGTCGTTCAAAGCATGCAGGTGGGACCAAGCCAAATGCCCAGGCTGCACCTGGTTCCGCCGGACAAGGGACCGGATGGCGGCGTGCTCGTGGAGCTGCAGGACAATGGCGGCAAGACCATCAAGTCCTTGCTGCTGGGCAAGCCGCACCTGAAACAAACCGGGGATGAGAGCCCAATGGGCGGCGAGGGATATCCGGACGGTCGTTTCGTGCTCGTGACCGGGCAGAGCGACGTGGCGGTGATCTCTGATCCGTTAAGCAACGCCGAGGCGAAGCCCGAGACGTGGATCAACAAGGATTTCTTCAAGGTCGAAAAGGTCAAGAGCGTCGCCGTGACCCAGCCCGTCGAGGGTTCGTACGTGATCCCGTATCTCAACCGCCTCTCGGACCTCCT
>CAZMLP010001217.1:0-2241 GCA_964566745.1 uncultured Verrucomicrobiota bacterium
GGGCGAGCAGACCTTCTATGGCCTGATTGGCGAGGTGCAGCGCCGCCATCAACTCACCGTGGTGCTTGTTTCGCACGACCTCTCGATGGTCTATCGCCATGCCACGCGCGTTTACGCGCTCAATGGCGTGATCTGTTGCGAGGGACCGCCCGAGCACGTGATGAACACCGAGTCCCTGAAGCAGGCGTATGGCATCCATGTCTCGCCTTACGCCCATCACCATCACGAGGGGCACAATCATCCGCATGTTCACTGAGCCGTACATGCAACGCGCTTTGGCGGCGGCGGCCCTGCTCGGGCCGTTGTGCGCGCTGCTGGGTGTTTTTGTCACCGCCCGCCGCCTGGCCTTTTTCAGCGACACGGTCTCGCACGGCGCGCTGACCGGCATTGCGCTCGGTTTTTGCCTCGGCATCGCGGATCCAACCTGGCCCATGCTCGGGTTCAGTTTGCTCATCGCGGCCTTCATGCTCTGGCTAAAGGAAAAGACGCCGCTCGCGATGGACACCATCATGGCCTTGCTGCTCTCCGGCTCGGTGGCGCTCGGCGTGATCATCCTGGCCCGGCTCAAGACGCGCGTGGGCGATTTGCACCGTTTTCTTTTTGGCGACATACTCTTGGTGGATGGCTCCGACGTCGCGCTCGCGGCGGTGGTGGCGGTGGCCGTCGGGATCTGGTTTTTCTCGCAACTCAGCTCGCTGGCGTTGATCACCGCGCAGGAGGACATGGCGCATGTCTGTGGCGTGTCTGTGCGCGGGTCGAACTACGCCTTTGTGCTGGTGCTGGCAATCACTGTCGCCATGAGTATCCGGTTGATCGGCATCATTTTGGTCACCTCGTTGCTGGTTGTCCCGGCGGCGGCGGCGCGCAACCTTAGTTGCAACCTCCGGCAACAAATCATTTTCAGCGTCATCGCCGGTCTCGCGGGCGCGGTGGGCGGGACCTTGCTCGCGTTTCAATGGGACGTGCCCACCGGCCCGGCGATCGTGATGACCTCGATCGGCCTGTTCCTTTTGACGCTGGCCGGGCGCACCCTGCGGAGGACCGCGTGAGCAACTGCCGTCACCCTCATGCGACCGGGTCCGCGCCGTCGCGCGGCTGCGATTGCGGGCACGAGCACCCGCCGCCGCGGGAGGCGCTGGCGAGTCTCACCGGGCAACTGCGCGAGAAAGCGTTGCGGATCACCGGGCCGCGCCAGGCGATCCTGGAAATTCTCCGGCGCCATCCGCATCCGATGACGAACAAGGAGATCCTCGCCGCGCTGCCGAAGGGCGAGTGCGACCTGGCGACCGTCTATCGCTCGATGCACCTGCTTCAGCGCATGGGGATGGTGAAGCGGTTCGATTTTGGGGACGGGGCGGCGCGCTTCGAATTGGTCGTCACGGGCGAGGACGGGCATCATCACCATTTGGTTTGCACCTGTTGCGCGGCCATCGTGGAGATTGAGGAATGCTTCTCGCGCGAGTGGGAGCAGCAACTCGCCACGCGTCACGGTTTCAAGGCGATCAGCCACAAGCTGGAATTCTTTGGCCTTTGTCCCCGTTGCCAATCGGCTTGATATCGCCGCTCAAGCAAGGCTTGATTTGCCTTGAATCTCCTTGTTTTCGCCCCTTTTGGGGTATGAATGAAGGGGTAACGAACCGCCGGGACGCGGAGACGCTGAGGACAAGAATTCCTCGCTTGAGAACGTCGAGCAAGATCGTGCAAGCACCTTAAATCGCCCGATCGCCCCTCCTCAACTGACCTGACTCTTTGCTCTTTCTCTCTCTGCATCCCATTCTGGAGACTCCGCATGGCTTAATTGACCTTGATCGGCTTTGATACGCCCCGGCAGGGGCGCTAAGGACTCGATGACTTGTCCAGGTGGCTGGGTTCGCCGCGCGAACTTGCCGACCGGCCACCATCCTCTGTGCCTACGGCACGGCGGGGTGACCGTCCGGGACGTGCGCGCGCGAGGCTTGAATTGGGTTGAATCCCGCTGAAATGGACGGATTTCACGCTGTTTGTGGCCGGCAGAATTTTTGAGGCATTTTGTCACTGTTTTCTTCCGTTCCACATTTTGGAGACTCCGCATGGCTTGATTGACCTTGATTGGCTTGGATGCGCCCTGGCCTGGGCGCCGGGACTCGATGACTTGTGGGCTTGCCTCGAAAAAGTGGAGGGAGGAAGGGGTGCAAATGGTTAGGGGTTTAGGAGTTCAAAGTCAACGGGGGAGAGGAAGTGGAGGGAGCTATGGGAGCGTTG
>CAZMLP010001218.1:0-6557 GCA_964566745.1 uncultured Verrucomicrobiota bacterium
AGCAACAGGCTTATTGGAATGTGGCGACCAATGCCAATGGCTTCACAGCTGACGGCGCCACGCTTCCGGACGCGTTGACCGACAGCACCGGGGCGGCCTCCTCGATCACCTTTGAATTCGCAACGGGTGGCACATGGGGCGCCGGCACTGGCCTCGACACTCCGCTTCAGAAGTTTCTGAACGGCATTGTTGGCACGGGCACGGTGAACACCGATCAGACCATGACCTTCCACAATGTTCCGGCTGGCAATCACGCCGTGCTGGTTTACGCGGTTGCCGCTCCGCTCAATTTTAAGACCATCACTTACGCGATTGGAAACCAGAAGTACTACGTTCGCGTGATGAATTCGGACGAATACAAGCCGGCTCCTGGTTTTTATCGTGCCAGCAGCACCGATCCCAATAACCCGAGCGTAGGAAACCTGATTCGTTTTGACAATGTGCAGCCCGACGCCAACGGCGACATTGTTCTCACCTACACGGTCACCGCCTTCAGCGGACAGAACAACAATGGTGGTGTCAATGCCATCCAACTGGTTCTGAACGCCCCGAACCCGGGAGCGCCTCCGGCCATCACAGTGGATCCGCAACCGACGGTTGTCGCGACCAATGGCACGGCCGTGCTGTCGGTCACCGCGACCGGATCGAACTTGACCTACCAATGGCGCAAGAATGGCCGGACCTTGCCGAACGGTGGTCATGTCTCGGGCGCGACCTCCTCGACGCTGACCATCAGCTCGTTCAGCGCTGATGACAACGGCACCTATAGCGTTGCCGTGTTCAATCCGGCGGGCAACACCGTGAGCAAAAACGCGGCGGTTCGCCTCTCGGCGTTCAATATCAACGATGGCTTGGTCGCCTACTTCAAGCTTGATGAGACCAGCGGCGCCAACGCGGCCAACTCCGCCACCGGCGGAACCAAGGGCGTTGTGACTGGCACCCCAAGCTGGGCGGCGGGTAAAATCGCCAACGCGTTCGGCTTCGACGGCCTAACTTACATCCAGGTGGACAACTTCACCAAGCCGGTGGCTGGCATCTCTGGTTCGGCTTGGGTCAATGTGGACGCGGGCGCGGCCGCGACCGAGGTCATTATGCGCAACGCGCAGGGACCCCTGACTGTCGCCGGAACCAACTCGGGCCAATTTGAGTTTGTGATCACGGTCGATGCCAACGATGGCTCGCTCCATCCGAGCGTGTCGATCAACAACGGTCCGAACGTCACGACTGTGACATCGACCGTCGCGATGAGTCCTGGCGGTTATCATCACTTGGCGTTCAGCGGTGACAGCGCCCAGTTGCGCCTCTACATGGACGGCGCCTTGGTGGGCTCGCTTGACTACTCGGCGGATCTTATCACGCCCGCGGTGAAGTATCTCTCGCTCGGTGGCCAGCTCAGCGCTGATCCCGACACCGGCGTGGTCGGTCTGGATCCGGCCAATCCGAACGTCTTGGTCGGCAAGCTCGACGACGTCGCCTTGTGGTCCCGCGGCATCACCGCCGACGAGGTCAGCAAAATCTACGCGGCCGGCAACACCGGCAAGGGAGTAACAACAGTGACCGAGGCCCCGCCGACCAACCTGCCGGGCCATCTGAAAGTTGACTCCAGCAACGGCCAAATCACCGTGACTTGGGATAACGGCACCCTGCAAACCGCCCCGGCGGTGAGCGGTCCGTGGACCGATTCGACGGCCAAGAGTCCGTTCTCCGAGGCGATTGGCACGGGCGCGAAGTTCTATCGCACCCAAAGCAAGTAAGCAGCGCCTTTAGCCTAAGTTAAAGCATTCACGAAGGAACCGGACAGCAATGTCCGGTTCCTTTTTTTAAGGGGAAATGTTCCAAGCTGCCGGGGAGCCGGTCACAGTGCCACAAAGAGATGGCGAGAACTATCGGAATGGCCGAGTTGATCTACAAGTGCCGTATGCGGCTTTGATATTTCCGCAACAACCGGTCATTATGAGCGTCCCCGTTGCTGTTGCTGGAAATATAGATTTCCGGGACGCACCCGCGCTTCAGCGCCAGTTCGATTCCATGCGCCACGATGCCGTTGACGATTAACGCGCCGGTGAGCGTGGAGGTGGGGCCGATTTTCCCCGCGAGTCCGTCCACTTCCACCGCCGCGTCGCCATTGACCCCGCAATTGTCGATGACCAGTTCGGCGGCGTCGGCGAGGCGCTTGCCCGAGGAGTGGCGGGGTGGCCAGGCGAGGCTGTGCGCGAGATTGGTCAGGGCCACGGTTTTGACGCCGCGCTCGCGGGCGAGCAACGCCAGTTCGGTCGGCACCGCGTTCCGGCCGGAATTTGAGGCGATGATGAGCATGTCTCCACGCTCCATCGGATAGTGCTCCAGCAGCCCGGCGGCATAACCCTCGCGCCGCTCAATGTAGGTTGCCTCAATGGCCTTGTGATGCAGCATCAGGTTCTCGTCCAGCATCGGCACGGCGCGCGCCAGTCCGCCGGCGCGATAGAACAGTTCCGCCGCCAGCATGTGCGAGTGCCCGGTGCCGAACGCGTAGAGCCAGTGGTCGTTCACCAGCGCCTCCGCGAGCCACTCGCCTGCCAGTTGGACCTTTTCCCATTGTGTGGCGCGCACCTTTTGAAGTTGGTCCAGGCAAACGTCGTAGTAGTTGTCCAGCGCGCTCATGGGGGTTGGAAATTCGATGATGGAAACGCGCTCAAGCCTTGGCGGCCTCGCTGGCAAACCGCTCGTGTGACACGCGCAATTTCTCGATAACTTCCTCGGACAGGTTCACGCCGGCGTCGGTCAATGCCAGCGTGGCCGCGCCGAGCAAGGGCAACAGCCGGGGCGTTTCCAGCACGGCCGGGCGATGGCTGGAGAGGGTGGCCAGCATGCTCTCGCGCACCAGCGCGTTGTTCTTGAGCACGCTGCCGTTGATGAAAACGGGCAGGGGACTGGACTCCAGGCCGCAGCCGTCCGCGGCGGCCAGGGCTTGCGTCGCGAGCGCGTGACCCGCGCGGCGGCAAATGTCCTGGAACACAGGATCATCCCCGCAACCGCCCGTCGCGAGCTGCTGCGCGAGCGCGGCGAACTTTTCCTTCGAGAATCCCGGTTGATACAAGATCGGGATGATCTCGCTCAATTCCTTCACCTCGAGCAACCGGCAAATTTCCGCGATCAACGCCGTTTGCGGCCCAAAACCTTCCGCCGCCGCGATGGCCGATTTGATCGCCTCGATGGCGATCCAGTAGGCGCCCCCCTCGTCGCCGAGCAAATGCCCCCACCCGCCCACCTGGCAAAAATCGCCCTCCTCGCTCTTGGCCAGCACGATGGAGCCGGTTCCGGCCACCACCAGCACGCCGGGCTTGCCGAGGCAGATGCCCGAGTAGGCGGTGATGCAATCACTCACCAGGCGGGTTTGGTCGAGCGGGACGATGTTCCGGCAGAGCTGCTGCTTTTGCTCCGGTGTGGCCTCGATGGAAAGCGCCGCCGAGCCGATCACCACGCGGCGCAGCTGTGTGCCGAGCGGCAGCTGCACCTGCAGGGATTTCACCAGCTCGTTCAAGTTCCGCCGGGATTGGGCCAGGCCCGACCCGAAAAAGTTCAGCGAGCCGGAGCGCGAGCGCGCCAACACCTCGCCGGAGAAATTTGCCGCGACGCCAAAGCTATAGGTGCCGCCGCCGTCGATGCCGATGATTATGGGTATGGTTTGATTCATGCAGGGCCGTCAGGCGCGCAAAGCGTCCCGCCCCGGCCCTCTTTTAGCCCATGCGTCGCGTTTGTCCAGAGCGCGCCGGGCCGATGGCTTAATTTGCCTTGATC
The DNA here is from genome assembly GCA_964566745.1 of uncultured Verrucomicrobiota bacterium. Taxonomy (GTDB): domain Bacteria; phylum Verrucomicrobiota; class Verrucomicrobiia; order Limisphaerales; family CAZMLP01; genus CAZMLP01. The sequence continues at coordinate 3,778 of CAZMLP010001218.1, forward strand.
GGCCTTGAAATCCCGGTTTTGTGAGCCTCCCGGGCTTTCCCGGGTTTGAACAGCGGGATTCGGTGATTCTCCTCGGCCGTGTGACAAGGCTTAAATCATCTTGATCGGCTTTCATCCCGGCGGCCTTGTCCGCCCCGGACATCTTGATAAGGGCCTGCGCGAGCACCTTGATTTGCCTTTATTCGCCCGCGGGGAACTTCCCGCCGGTCGCTCTTGGATTTTTCATAGTTCGTTTCGTATCAGCGCGGTCATGCATGACTCCTCTTGCCGTATAGACGCTGCGCGGGGTCGTTTGGTTTCAACGCGCCTGCTGAATTTTCCGGCGCTACTGCGAAGTTTGAGGGGAAGGAGGAGTCTTGATTTTCTCCAGCGCCTCGCGGGCGGCGTCCTGGACGTTCTTGTACTGGTCCTCCAGCGCTTTGGTCAGCACGGGAACGGAGTCAAACGCGGCCGGACCGAGCTGTCCCAAAATGATGGCCGCTTTCCCCCGAATGCGCGGGTTGGGCGATTTCAAGCCGCGTTCGATTTGCCGCCTCGCCCCGGAGTGTTCCTTCGCAAACCGTCCCAGTTTTTCCAAGGCTGACCAGCGCCCGCCGTCCTCGCCATTGGCGACACGTTCGCCGAGCGTCTCAATGTAAATGTTCGTCTTGCCCGCGGCGCGCCACAGGCCCTCCGCCGCGAGCACGCGGTTGTCCAGGCTGGTTTCCTGCCAGGCGAGGAGTTTTTCAAAGAGAGGAACCGCGCGCTCTTTCGGTGCCTCTGGCTTCAACAGAATTTCCGCCACCACTTGAATGATCTCCTGATCGGCTTCTTTCACGGCGGCGTCTTCCGCCGCTTGCCACACAGGATCCGTTTGGATTCCCGCGCGTCTCAATGCACGAAGCGCGGTTAATTTGGGGACGGAATTGGTGTCGCGCGCCAGAACGAGCAAGCCAGGCAAAACCGCTTCCGTTTCCGAGGTGTTTTGGGTGAAGCGGCCCAGGAATCTCGCGAGGACCATCCGGACGCGCACGTCTGGATGGCTCACGAGGGGAGCCACGGTTTGCTGGACACTTTTGTAACTGGGCGGCAACCGGGCCTCACCGAGAGGAAACAGGGCCGTGTAAGCCAGGTCGCTGACTTCCGCCCGGGGCGATTGAAGCGCATTGAGCAGCATCGGCAAAAGCAGTTCAAGGTGCACCGATTGCGAGGCGAACTGGCCCAAAACCATCATGGCATTCCGACAGGCATCGGGCGACAGGTTGGGCAAGATGCTTTGAAACGCGGTCAATACCTCGGCATTTGTCCCGCCGATATCGCCCAGCACGAGGCAGGCGCTCGCCTGCATGGGGGACGCTTGAGCCAGTTGGATCACTGCCGGCAACGCGGACCCGGCGGCGGGACCCATCATTGCCAAGGTGTGTAACGCCATGTCGCAGGATAGGAGCCCCGTATCAGGATTGCGGGCGAGGAAGGCGGGAGACAAAAACGCCGTCAAATCCTCCACGAGATTCGTCAAGGGCGGCTTGATTTGGCCAATCACGAAAATGGCGTGGTTTCGCAGATTGCTTTGGGGTGGGGCCGGTCGAGGCAGCCTGGCCCTGACCGCTGGCCACTTGCGGTAACACCATGCCCAGAACTCGCGGTAGGCGCGGCGAGGCAGCGACTCATTGACTTGCAACGCGGCTCGCAAGACCGGCTCAGCCGCCGGGCCTGCCGCTTGCAGCCGCTCCCAAGCGCCGGCAGCCACCAGGGGATTGTTCTTGGTGTCATCCAGTTGCCGCAGCCATTGACTCACCCGGCGTTCTTGGAAACGGGGCTCGTGAACAATTTTCCAAGCCTGAACGCCAGCCAGCCCCAGCAACACCATCAATGCGACGCCCAGGACGCCGCGCCAAAGACGGCGGGAAAACAACCTGGCGGGGAGAGAGGCGGGCATGAATGTGCGATTGATTCAGGGTTTCGCGGCCTCCATTGGAGCTTTAATTCTTTCCAACGCCTCCTGCGCGGTGTAGCGGACGTTTTCCTCTCCATCATCGAGCGCTCTGGCGAGCGCGGGCGTGGCCGGGCGGGCAACGGCGCCAAGCTGGCCAAGGGTCATGGCCGCTTTGGAGCGAATAAATGGCTTCGGATCCTCCAGACCGCGCGCGATGAGCGGCACTACCTCGCCAAATTCCGGCGCGAATGTGGCCAGTGCCTCCAAAGCGGCCCATTTGCCGTCTTTGCCATTGGCCACCAAGTCACCCAGCGCGCGGAGGTAGAGGTTCGTCTGTCCCTCGTTCCGCCACAAATATTCAGCCGCCCGAAGCCGGACTTGGGGATCCACCTCCTTGCGTTCGCAAAATTGTTTCAGCGCGGTCGAAATAGTCCGGTTGGATTCGCCGCGCTCGAGCAACGAGGTCGTGACGGCGTCAATCGTGGCCGGGTCGGTTTCACTCAGGCAAGCCGGAGCAAGAATGGCGAGGACTGGCTCATCGGGAACTTTCAACCTCGCCAACGACAGATAAGCCCGCGTCCGCACGATGGGTTCCCGGTCCTTCGCGAGTTCGATCAAAAGCGGAAGCGCCATTTCGGGGTGCGTTGATTTCGTCCCTAGCGTTCCCAACACCGAGGCGATCGCCTCCCGGCCAATGGGCGACGCGCGGGTGCGAACACGCGCCAGCTCGGACAAGAGCGGGGCATCCAGGTTGCCGATTTGCCCAATGACATGCCCGGTGAAAGCCGGCAGAACTGCCATTCGCGGCCCCGGCATCGGCGCCGATTGGACGACTCCGTTTATGACCATTAATTGCATGGTGGCC
>CAZMLP010001219.1:0-2138 GCA_964566745.1 uncultured Verrucomicrobiota bacterium
GATGGTCATCAAGGAAGACCTCGCGGGGGAGCGGACCTTCATTGACGACCTCCTCGCGGAGCAGCGGCGGCTGACCGCGGTCGAGCGCTTCGCGCAAAGGCCCGAGCGCCACCAAACCCCTTTTCAGGAGCGCTACTATCGCGACCAGATTCCATTCACGAAACCCGGTCCCGGCGAGCAATTCGCCGTTGAGGTGGATCTGGACGCTTGCTCCGGTTGCAAGGCGTGCGTCACGGCATGCCATAGTCTAAACGGTCTCGACGAGGGGGAAACCTGGCGCGAGGTCGGCACCCTGCTGGGCGGCGCCAATCGCGTCGCGGTGCAGCAGACGATCACCTCGGCCTGCCATCATTGCGCCGACCCGGGATGCCTTTCCGGCTGTCCCGTGCTCGCTTACGAGAAAGATCCCGTGACCGGCATCGTGCGCCACCTTGATGACCAGTGCATCGGCTGCCAGTATTGCATTCTCAAGTGCCCGTACGAGGTGCCGAAATATTCCGCTTCCCGTGGCATCGTGCGCAAATGCGACATGTGCCACAACCGTCTCGCGGCAGGCGAGGCCCCGGCGTGTGTTCAGGCCTGTCCCAACGGCGCCATTACGATTCGCATCGTCAACCGGGCGGACTTGGCGCGCGAGGCAAGGCAAGGCGACTGGCTGCCCGATTCTCCCGATCCGGCCATCACCACTCCCTCCACGCGTTATCGCGGCAAGAAGGCGGATTTTGCCACGTTGCAAGCGGGCGACCATTATGAGCTTCGCCCCGCGAAAGAACATCCACCGCTGGTCTTCATGCTGGTGCTGACGCAACTCTCCGTGGGCGTGGTGCTCATCCAGTTTCTATTGCGCCTGGCGGGCGCGGAGCCAGGCCTGCTCGCGCGCAAACTCTCCCTGGTCGCGGCCAATGCCTCGTGCGGCGCCGGGTTGATCGCCAGTGTGTTTCACCTGGGGCGTCCCATGCAGGCGTGGAAATCGTTCCTCGGTTGGCGCACCTCATGGTTGAGCCGCGAGGTAATCGCTTTTGGAACTTACGCGCCCCTGCTCGCCATCTATTCCGCTGTCGCCTGGCTGGAAATTCTCCCCGCCCTCGCCATACCGCTGGGCGCCGCGACCGTGATCACCGGTCTCGGGGGTGTGGTCTGTTCCGTCATGCTTTACGCGGACACGCGCCGCGCATTCTGGAGCCTGCCGCGCGCGGCGGGAAAATTCCTCGGCACGACCTTGCTGCTCGGCTTTGCCGCTTGGCTGGCAATCACGGTTGGCGCCGGCGCTCCCGCGCCACTGGCCGGGGCGTTCGAGCTTTTGCTGCTCGGCGCAAGCGCGGCAAAACTGCTGGGCGAGCGCGCCTTGTTTGGCCACTTGGGTGATTCCGCGTTGACACCGCTCAAACGGAGCGCGCTTTTGATGCTGGGCGAACTGGGCCTGTTTTGCCGCGCGCGATTCACACTGGGCGCGCTGGCCGGAATTCTTTTGCCGGCGGCGGCGCTGGTGTTTGGCCTGAATGGCGCGGTGGCTGCTGTGATTTTCGCGGGTTGCCTGATCGCCGAATTTTGCGAACGGCATCTTTTTTTCCGGGCAGAGGCATCGCGACGGATGCCGGGGGCGTTATGAAGGAAGCGGAATTGGCCATAAATAAAATGCTGCGCTCGTTCGACGGACCGCTCACGCGCGATCTGGCGTTGCAGCCAGGCGGCTACGGTCTGGGCCGGGTGCCCGCGCGCCTGGAGCCGGACCGCACCACCACGTCCGTCTGCGGTTATTGCTCGACGGGTTGCGGTCTCAACGTCCACTTGCGCGACGGCCAGGCGGTGAACCTTTCCGCGTGCAGCGAGTATCCGGTGAATCTTGGCATGGCCTGTCCCAAGGGCTGGGAAGCGCTGGCCCCGTTGAGCGCGCCGGACCGCGCCACCACGCCGCTTCACCGCCACCCCGCCGGCCATCTCGAGCCGGTCTCGTGGCACGAGGCGATGCTGGAGTTTGTCTCGCGCTTGCGGGCGGTCCAGGCCGCGCATGGTCCCGATTCCGTGGCCTGGCTCGGCACCGGCCAAATCTGCACGGAGGAACTGGCCTTTCTCGGCGCGCTGGGGAAGTTTGGCCTCGGGATCCGTCATGGTGACGGCAACACGCGCCAGTGCATGGC
>CAZMLP010001220.1:0-2011 GCA_964566745.1 uncultured Verrucomicrobiota bacterium
GGCCGACGCGGAGAACGTTTTCATCGTGCTCACGGCCCGGAGTTTGCGGCCGAATCTCGCCATCGTGGCGCGCGCGGAGCTGGACGAGTCCGAGGCGAAGCTGCGCCGCGCCGGGGCCAATCGCGTCATTCTTCCCTACCACACCACCGGCCGGCGCATGGTGACCATGCTGATCCGGCCGGACGTGGCGGATTTCCTCGACGAGGTGTCCCACACGGGCGGCATCGAGTTGTTGCTTGAGCAGGTGCAGGTGGCCGCGTCGTCCGTGCTCGCCGGCCAGACCCTGGCCCGGGCCCGCGCTGTCCACCAACTGGATGTCACCGTGCTCGCCTGCAAAAACGCCGAGGGCCAGTGGAACATGCAACCAGGTGACACGACGGAGATTCGCCCCGACATGCGCTTGATTGCCCTGGGCACTCTGGAAAAATTGCGCGCGTTGATCAGCCTTGCCGCGGGCAAGGAATGAATTTGCAGAACGGCAGCGGTCCTGAATGATGACAAGCATCCGATGGCAAAGGCTCCGATTCATCGCGTCTCCTTGCTGGAGGTGTGCATTCTGGCAGGCGGCCTGAGCAGCCGCATGGGACGCGACAAAGCGCGCGTCAAATTGGGCGGGCGGACCTTGCTGGGACACGTCCGGCAAGCGGCCAGGGGATTGGGATTTCCCGTGCGCGTGATTCGTCGCGATCTCGTGGAGCGATGCGGTCCCTTGGGCGGCGTTTACACCGCGCTGAAAACCACGCACGCGCGGGCGGTGTTTTTTCTGGCCTGCGACATGGCGCTCGTCTCAACCGCCTGGCTTGAGACCGTCTGGCGGAAAAGCCGCGAGGGACGCCGAGCCGTGTTCACCGAGGAAACCGACGCGGCAGGTTTTCCATTTGTTTTGCCCGTTGCGGCACTGCCGGTCGTTACCAAACAGATCGAGGCGAAGCGCCATTCCATTCGAGCCCTCGCGGAAAAACTGGAGGCGACGCGGGTCCGTCCCAAGGCCAAGGACGCTTGGCAACTGGCGAACATCAACACGCCGGCAGAGCTGGCTCGCGCTCGCAAGTTAATTCGACAGCCAAGAGGAGGAGGCGGGAAATGACGAATTCCCAACTCCGAACGGCGAGAGAAACTCCAACGACAAACGCGCCGAAGCCAAAGCGCGCCCATCCGCTCCACCAACACCCCTGTCTGTAAGACCAATGACAACCCCTTCGCGCGTCGTCCAGCGGGATTTTGCGGGTGTGGAAAAAGACCCCGGGTGTCAGCCTTCCTTTTCCTCGCGCGCGGGCAATTCCAGCCAGAAACGGCTGCCTCGCGCGGCGCCGGATTCCAGTCCCACGCTGCCGCGCATTTGAGCCGCCGCCTTCCGGGCCAAGGCGAGGCCAATGCCCCCGCCGGTCCGGTCCTCCCGCGCGGGGCTTTCCAGCAGGTTAAAAATCCGCTCGCGCCGCGCCGGCTCGACGCCGATGCCGTTATCCTCAAACCAGAGGCGCACCATGTTGCCGTGCTTCCCGGTGCCGACGGTGATGGACGCGGTTTCACCGCGGGCCACGAACTTTAACGCGTTGCTGAGGAAAATGGAGGCGATCCGCCCGACCAGGACCGGGTTGCCCCACGCCTTGATCAGCGGGCGCTGAACGGTCAACGTGGCGCCTTTGTGCTCGTTCCTCAGTTGTTCCCAGGCGGACTCGACCGCCAGCCGCAGATCCACTTTTTCCAGAGCAATGTCCGCCTTTTCCAGCTCGTCAAAGGCCTGCAATTCGCGGGTCAGTTGCTCGATCACCGCCGTCGCAGTCACCACCCGTCCGGCAAGCGCTTTGCCCACGGTTCCCAAACCAGGCGAGCATCGTTCCATCAAATCGCGCATGGAGCTGCGGACATCCGCCACCGGGCCGCCGAGCTTTTCGGCCATGGCGCGGCAAAAGCCGCCGAGGGCACGCGCGCCCTCCTCCATTTGACGCCCGCGCTCGGCCACAATCTCCTCCAGAAAAGCAGTCTCCAATTGCAGCGCCTCCTGCTCGTG
>CAZMLP010001221.1:0-9472 GCA_964566745.1 uncultured Verrucomicrobiota bacterium
CCGGTCGGAAAATGCCGCGGGAGCGGGCACCCGCCCGCCCCGCAGGGACCTGAACAACCACGCGCTTCACTCGAAGCGCGCGCCTTAACCGAAAAATGGACCCATTCCCTGAGAGGATAGTGTGACCTGAGCCAACGAGGCTCGGTAACACCTCCTAAAATTCAACGCGAGCGACGGCCTACCACCAGAACGAGGGGTCGCTACCATTGTTGCGCACCACCATTTTCTGGAACTTGCGCCATTCCACATGACTATCCGCGCATAAAATGTTGCCGCCCTCGGGATACTTCCCAGTCAGATGAGGTGATTGGTGGCCACTCCAGCCGCCATTGATGCCCGTGTACCTGTTTTTTGACCGGTCTTTTTCATTACTCCCGTTGGACAACACGGCATCGGCAATAATGGTTCGTTCAGAGACCGAGGGATTAATCTCCACGCTGCCAACCTTCCAGGGCTTGGGATTCAAGCTCTCGGTGATGTTGGTGATCCGGACGCTCCAAGCGTTCATAAAGGCGAACTGGTAACCCGCCACCCGGTAGCCACCGTGGTCGTTTTTGGTGGTCTCCCCCACCGAGTCGGTCGTGAATTTCCACAAGTCATCATTGTCCTGTTTCGGAAATCCGGGACAATAGAGAATGTGTCGCTGGGCGCCATTGGCGGTAAAGAGGTTCGCGGCGTGCGCCGGAATATCCCATGGCCAGGCGGCTCCGCCCGCGAGAGGATCCAGCATGTCGGGAAATTTGTCGTTGTTCTCGTTAGCGTACATGGTCGAGACAATGCCCAACTGCTTCAGGTTGCTGGCGCATTTGACCTTGATGGCCTTGGTTTTGGCCTTGGCCAGGGCCGGTAGAAGCATTCCGGCCAAAATTGCGATAATGGCGATGACAACCAGCAATTCGATCAGGGTAAAAGCATGCCGCCGGTTGGGAGGTCGAGTGACGGTCATCATAAAATTCAGTTGAGACAAGCCGGCCTAGTCCGGTGACGGGCAGCGCGAAACAAATTCACGCAGCGGGACACGAAACGGGCTTGTCCTATAAGGGGCCACGAAAGACGACAGTTGTCCATGAGGTTTCACGCTTTTCTCTTGAGTTTTTTGACCGTCATTGCGTTGGCCGCCGGGAAAGCCGGAACGCCTTGCAATTTTCATACCGGCCCTGAATGTTGCGCCCATGCACCCCCTGCCGAAGGTCGCGCTGCTCGTCGAGACCTCAAATGCGTACGCGCGCGAATTAGTGCACGGAATTCGCGCGTACATCCGCGAAAACCGGCCGTGGTCCATTTATCTGGCCGAGCACGGCCGGGGCGACGCGCCGCCCGCGTGGCTGGGCGGCTGGCCGGGGGTTGGCATTATTGCCAGGATCGAGACCCCGCAAATCGCCGCCGCCGTGGCGGCCGCCAAATTACCCGTGGTGGACGTGAGCGCAGCGCGGCTGATGCCGCGCGCCCCGTGGCTGGAGACGGATGACCACGCCATTGCGCGGGTCGCGGCGGACCATCTGCGGGAGCGCGGGTTCCAGCACTTTGGGTATTGCGGCGACCAGCGGTTCAACTGGTCCAACTGGCGTTGCGAGGCATTCATCAAGTATCTGGCGGCGGACGGTTTTCAATGCCAGGTGCATCAAACCAAAGGCGGCAAGCGCGGCAGCGCCTCATGGGAGGCGGATCTGCGCGGCATCGAGAAATGGATTCGCGCCCTGCCAAAACCCGCTGGCGTGTTCGCGTGTTATGACATTCAGGGGGTGCTGGTGCTCGAGGCGTGCCGCCGCCTCGGAGTGGCCATTCCGGACGAGGTGGCTGTGCTGGGCGTGGACAACGACGAGTTATTGTGCGATCTCGCGGACCCGCCGCTTTCCAGCGTGATTCCGAATGTGCGCCGCACTGGTCACGAGGCCGCCGCGCTGCTGGACCGGATGATGCGCGGCGAAAAGGTGGCCGTGGGCGGACGCCTGTTCGAGCCACTGGGCGTGGCGACGCGGCAGTCCACCGATGTGATCGCGGTGGACGACCAGAACGTTTCCCGCGCCGTGCGTTTCATCCGCCTGCACGCGTGTGACGGCATCACCGTGGCCGATGTGCTAAAGGCCGTGCCGCTCTCCCGCCGCGTGCTCGAGCAACGTTTCCGCAAATTACTCGGGCGCACCCCGCATGACCAGATTCTCGCGGTGAAATTAGATCGCGTGAAACGCCTGCTTGCCGAGACCGATCTGCCGTTGACGGTGGTGGCCGAGCGCACCGGTTTTCAGCATGAGGAATACCTCAGCGTCGTCTTCAAGAAGCAGACCGGCGAAACCCCCAGCGAGTTCCGCGCGGCGAAGTCGTCCAAGGCAAGGTGAACCCGCCTCACACGCGTACCCGCCAAGAAAAAGCTTGCGGTAATGCGCCTCGCGATTTGGCAGTCGCTCCCGTAATTTTTCTACCGGCACCGCCCCATGTTGGAACCGTCGCTTGGGGAAGACGGGCAGGTCGAGCCCCGTTATCGCTTTCACACCACGCGACACGATTTCCCCTTTCAACGAGTAAAGCGTGGGCACGTCGTAATTCGTCAACTCGATGAACGGGATTGACTCGGCCACTTGCACCACGTTCGGACGCGTGAACGGGCTGAATCCGTCGAACCCGCAATGTTGCCCCGGCGCGTACGTGCGGACGTAGCCACGGCTCAAGCCGCCGCTGTAAGTGAGCGAGTGCTTGATGCGCCCCACCCCCCACCCCTCTTGATAGAGCATCAGGTTGTGAACCACGCTGCGAATGGTCAGCTCGGAGTTTTCCTCGATGGGATGGTCCTTGAGATTTTCATCGCCGCCATCGCCGTCGGCCAGATGTTTCCAGTCCGGGTAACGGGCGCGAATGCCCCGGCACAGCGCGAGGCCCATCGCGGCGCACTCGACATCGAGCGGCTTGTAGTCCTCCAGCACGCGAACCGTCTCGGCCACATCCAGCGCGGACAGGTCGCTTTCCACCGGCTCGTGAAAAAGGCCGAGGCCCAAGCGATCCAGGAATTCGCGCGCTTGCCGCAGGTCCGGCCCGTCACCGAGGTTCAACGTGAATGCCTTCAAGCGCGAAGGATTCAGGCCAAGCTGGCGCATCACGTGGTACGTCACCAGGAACACCGCGCCGCTGTCGATGCCGCCGGAGAAACAAACGCCAATCGGCTCGTTGGCTGGAATCTGTTGCAGCCATTTGGCTGTCTCGTCCGCCAAGGCGCCGATGTACTGGCGGCCAATCTCGTCCAGATTCGCGGGCAGGGACTTGCGCTCCGGCGTGAAATAGCGCGTGTAGGTGGGATCGGGATCGGGGCAGCCGATGAGTTGAATCTCGACCAAATAATGCGCCGGGACCATGCGCGTGTAGCTCGGATGAAATTGGGCGGCGAGGCCTTCGCGCTGCAACTGCGCGTGGATGGCATCGATGCGGTCGGCGACAATCAATGCCGGCCCCTCCTGGCGCTTGGCGAGGAAGTAGCGCATCGGGCGGTCCAGGGAGCGCGCCATGCGGACCGTTTTGCCGTCGCGCGCCAGCAAGGCGAACGAGCCGTCAATCTCTCGCACGGCTTTCGCGTCGCCGGACAACACCCGCGCGCGCGCGTCCTCGTGCGACATGTTGTAGATGCGGTTGAGGCAGGGATTGAGCAGATCGACAACGCGCTCGACGTATTGGTGGTCCATAGCTGGTTTGGTATTGGGAAAGAGCCTATCGCGCCGACCGCGGCTTCGCAATCCGGCAATGAGGGCAACGGTATCGTGCGGGGCAATGAACCTATTTCGGCGCGGGTTCGCTTCGTGAGGCAGTCTCGACGCTTACCGTCTTGCGCGGATCGTAGGGCGGCGCGTCGAAGGTAAGAAGTAGCGCGCGGCCGCCCTTAGCCGGCACGTCATAACAATGCCGAACCCCTCGCGGAATCACGACCAAGTCACCCGGAATCGCCGTGTTCGTGCGGGCGCCGGTGATGACCAATACGGTGCCTTCGAGAACATACAGCCGGTGATCGGCATCCGGGTGAAAATGCATGCCCGAGCGACCGGTCACTTCGAAGTAGCTCATGCGCGCCTCCGGCGTGGCGATCAGCGGCCAGAGATGCCGTTCGTTGCCGGGCGCGCCGCGATCTTTCAACACATCCGCGCGATGAATCAATTGCGCGTCGCCCTCGCGCTCGTCGGCATGGCGTGCGGGTTTGGCCTCGTCTCCGGCCGCGCCGCGCAGGAAACAGCAGAGCGCGAGCGTCATCAGCAAGGCGGCGCGAGCAGGAAGCTTCATCAAGCCTCCGGTGTCAGGCCGAGCACCACGTCGAACCGCGCGGCCAGCTCGCCGATGCGCGAGGCGGGGATCGGCGCGAAATCCACCGTCACCGAGGCGCGGGCCTTCGGGTCCTTGATGTCTTTCCAAATGCCATCCTTCTCGTTCAGCGGGTTGCCCTTGATGTAACACTGCGTGGTGAGCAGTTCCTTGCTCTGCTGGCGAATCTTGAAATGGATGTGCGGCGTGCGGCCGGGGTACGCGACCGGTTTGATCGTGCGGAACACATACTCGCCGGTCGAGCCGGTGAGGAAGCGTCCGTAGCCCTGGAAGTTTTTGTCGCGCGAGGCGGCGTGGGTATCCTTGCTGTGGATGTAGGCGCCGGTGTTGTCCACCTGCCAGATTTCCACCAGCGCGTTGCGCAGCGGCTGCCCGCGCGAGTCGAGGATTCGCCCGCTCAGCCACGTCACCTCGCCCACGGCGGAGGTGAGCGAGTTGTTCACGAGCAACAGGTCGTTATCCGTGTCGAGCGGCAGATGATCCGGATAAAATGGTCCTTCGGTCTGCGCGGGAGTGCGGGTCAATTCCTCGGCGAATACTCCCGGAACGGCGAGCAGGGCGGCGCTGAGGCCCATGTGTCGAAAGAAGTGGCGGCGGCTCGATTTGGAAACACGGGAGAACGGAGCGATGGCGTTCATAAGGCAATGGGTTTTCAGCGGTCACGCTACACCAAATCAGACCGCTGGCAAGTCGTGCTTTCTATTTCGACAAGCGTGCTGTCTATCCGCGACTTGGCGCGAACGGGCTTCCTTCACGCCACACTATCGTTGCATAAGATATCGACAACGCTTGGGCCGGGCGGCTACCAACGAGCCAGCCGGCATGGCAATCAAAGTAACTTGGGAAAATCTCGATTGGGCGGCCTTGGACCGCCTGCGCGCAACCTTTCTGGCGGGCACGCCCACGCGCGGCGCGTATTGGGAAAGCCTGGGTGACTTGGCGGTGTACGACTTCACGTATGCCCAGCGGATTGCTTGGAAATGGGATGCCATGCTGGGCGAGCTGGGCCGGCTTCAGTGGCAAGCGCCGCCCGGAGTGCGTGTGCTGGACTGGGGCTGCGGAAGCGGGGTGGCGAGCCGCCGGGCAATTGATTTCATCGGCGTGGAGCGCGTGGCGGAACTCGCGTTGCATGACCAATCGCCGCTGGCGGTCGAGTTTGCCAGCCGCCGGGCGCGGGAATTGTTCCCGGAGTTGAAGGTGGAACATGCTGAAGGCGCAACAGTGTCCGCCGGGGCGGCGGTGGACATCCTGGTGTTAAGCCACGTCTTGAACGAACTGACGCCGGAGGCGCGAGCGGGGTTGTTGCGGCTGGCGCGACGGGCGCGAATCATTCTTTGGGTCGAGCCGGGCACGCACGCCACCAGCCGGGATTTGATCGCCCTGCGCGAGGAGCTTTTGCCGGAGTTCGCAGTCATCGCGCCCTGCACGCACCCATGCGCCTGTGGAATGCTTGCCGCCGGGAACGAGCGCCATTGGTGCCATCATTTCGCGGTTCCGCCGCCGGGCCTTATGGGCGACGCCAATTGGACGAGATTTGCCCAACGGGCGGGGATTGATTTGCGCAGCCTGCCGTTCAGTTATTTGGTGTTGGAAAGAAAAGATTCGCGGATGCCGCTGCCGGGTTCCTTGCCCGACGGTTGGTCACGGGTGATTGGCGCGCCGCGCTGCTACAAGGGTTTCGCCAAGGTTTTCAGTTGCCAGGCGGACGGAGTCCGCGAGCTGATGCTCCAAAAACGGGATGACCGGGTGGTGTTCAAAGACTTGGACCGGCCGGGCACGCCGACCCTGTATCGCTGGGAAACGGCCGGGGACCGGATTGTGAGAGCGGAACGGCGCGATCAAAATGATCCGGTTTGAGCCTGGGCGGAGGCTTGTGGCCTGCACAGATTTGGGACGCGCCTGTCCTGATGAGGGGCGCCGGAATGGCCGGCTCTCGGTTGCGAAAAATGAGAACCTATGAGACATTCTCAATGTGGAGAGGGCAAGGCCCCGCTTCACATCCTGCTCCAAACAGGCCAGATAGGGCCGTTTGGCTGGAAGTAAAGCTCTGCTGGCAATGCATTTGCTATTGACGTCCAGAGTTGTTTGAATGTCATCTGCAAAGTCAAAAAAGCCAGCCCGGTATGAACACACGACAAATGGCAGTTGGGCGCGGGACGAAAGGGGCGTTCGCGGTGACTCACAAACCGGGCAGGGACTGACTTGTTTCAGAACTCATTTATGATCATTCAGCATCCCAACCCAGGCCGGCGGGCCAGGCATCGGGGCTTTACCCTGGCCGAGGTGACCATCTCCGTGGCCATCGCCTCGCTGTCGCTCGGCGGGATCATTTACGGGTATGTGCTTTCGGCCAAACGGGCGGAATGGTCCGCCTACAGTCTGGCCGCCCAGTCACTGGCGATGATGCGGGTGGAGCAAGTGCTCTCCAGCAAGTGGGACCCCGCGAGCAGCGCCGCCAATGCTGATATGATGGTCAACGCGACGTTTCCGGCGCAGGTGAATATTTTGGATATTCCCGTCTCCGGGACGAATTACACCTACGCCACCAATTTCACGACGATCACCACCCTGAGCACCAGTCCGCCGTTAAAGATGATCCAGGTTGACTGCGTGTGGAAATTCAGCGCCCGGAATTCAACCGTCACGAACCTGTTTACGAACACGGTGGTGACCTATCGCGCGCCCGAGAATTGAATCCTTTGCGCCGCACCTCATGAAAATCTTTCTTCCAGACAGCCACATCCGTTTTCGCGATCGCGGCAACGAGTCGTTCACACTGACGGAGGTCATGGTGGCCAGCGCCGTTTTCTGCATGGTCATCCTGGGGGTGGTTTACAGCCATATCATGGGGCTGAAGATGTATGAGATCACCAAGGCGAAGCTGGGTGCGAGTGACATGGCGCGCGGGGCGTTGAGCACGCTGATTTGCGAGGTGCGGTCCGCGAAGTCCTGGCGGGTGGGAGACGGCACGCTATCGACTTTCACCCAGGCCTCGAGCGGCAGCAACCAGCAGGGGACCGCCGTGCAGATTTATCCAACCACGAACACCAGCAACTACATCCGTTATTATTTTGACTCGACCGACAAGAAGCTGCGGCGCACGACGAACGGGGCCACCTACAACGAGGTGATCGCGCAGTTCATTATTGCCACGAACAATATTTTCACCTCCGAGGATTACAACGGCACGATATTGACCGACGGCCAAAACAACCGTGTGCTGGGGGTGACGCTGCAATTCTACCAGATCCAGTACCCGATCACCTACATCGGCACCAACTCCTTTTACGATTTTTACCAGTTACGCTCCAAGATTGCGATGCGGTGCATCGCCAACCCGTGAAAGACACGCGCTCCTTTTTTCTCTGACGACCGCCGACCTTAGTGACTTATGAAAACGAATCTCCCCCGGCCCCGCATAACCCGGCGAGGCTATGCCTTGCTGCTGGTCATGGTGTTCACGGCGATCAGCCTGACCCTGCTTACCGGCGCCTTGCGCTGGAGCTCGAACAACGCCAATTTCATTGACCGCAACAACCAATATTTCAACACCCTTGCCGCGGCGGACGCGGCCACGGAGAAGATCCTGACCCAAATCACCGCGGACTACAAAAACGTGGGGGAAGCCCAGGTGTACAGCCGGATTTCCACGTACACCCAGTCCGTGCCGACCACCAGCGAGTCCGCGTATTGGAACAATTTCCAGTTCAGCGACGGGCAGGGGAACAACAACCAGGTGTATGTCGGGCGGATGCTGACCCAGACCTATACCCCCCTTGAGTCCGAATACTCGGGGCTGAGCGGTTATGCCTCCCGCTACCGCGTGGTCGCCAACGCGAAACAGATCGCCAACGCCAACGCGGTGATCAAGGTTGCCGTGCAGCAGGAGGTGCAACTGGCCTCGATACCGATCTTCCAGTTCGCGATTTTCTACGGGGGGGACGCGGAATTCACCAGCGCGGCGCCGCTCTACATTCGTGGCCGGGTCCATTCCAATTCCACGATCTACACCGGATCCGCCTCGCCGCTGATTTTTTACGCGGACGTCACTTCCGTGGGCACCGACTCCTCGGTGGCGCGTTACGGTTACAGTGATTTCTCCGGCCAGCTCACTTTCAGCGGGTCCAAGGACACGAATGTCAGCACGCTTTCGCTTCCCATCGGCACGAATAACACCGCGGCGGCGGTTCGCGAGGTGCTCAACCCCCCTGCCGCGGGGGAAAACATCAACAGTCCGATTGGGCAGCAGCGGTACTACAACAAGGCGGAATTGTTGGTTTTGGTGGCCAACAATTCGGTCTCCGTGCAGGTGAAGACTCCCTTTTCAACCACGCCGACGACTGTTCCGTGGGTCAACCTCAACGGCACCGCCAACGCGAGTTATTTCATCTCCACGAACGCCACTTTCACTGACCAGCGCCAAAACAAGACCATGCTGACCACGGACATTGACGTCGCCAAGCTCATCACCTGGGCCGCGACGAACAGCCAGGTGAGCACGACACTGGGGGCCGGCAACCCGCCGAACTTGATCTACCTGCAAGACACGCGAACCAAGACCAGCAGCCAGTTGTCCGCCGTGCGTATTATCAACGCCGCCACGCTGCCGAGCCGCGGCCTGACGGTGGCCACTCCGCACTCCCTTTACACGAAGGGGACCTTTAACCAGCCCAACAACGCTTATCTGGGAACGACCACCACCTCGAACACCAAGCCGGCCTCGCTGGTGTGTGACGCCTACACTCTGCTCTCCGCCAACTGGAGCGACGCGGCCAGCTCCGGCAGTTACACCTCGCGCGACCCGGTGAACAACACCACCGTCAACGCCGCGCTGCTGGCGGGCAACGTGCCGTCCGGCGGGAATTGGAGTGGCGGGGTTCACAACCTGCCTCGCCTGCTGGAGGACTGGTCCGGCAATTCCTATACCCTGAACGGCTCGCTGGTGTGCCTCTACAACAGCAACGAGGCGACCGCGCAATTCCAGTGGCCTGGCGCTTATTACAGCGCGCCGACGCGGAATCTTAGCTTCGATTTGAATTTCACGGATCCGACCAAACTTCCGCCCGGCACGCCGGAACTCAAGACGCTCGTGCGGGCCAAATGGGTGATTCCTCCGGCGGACACGATCAATTACACGGGGAATTAACCTCCCGCGCCCATTATGAATCGTTTCTTG
>CAZMLP010001222.1:0-5835 GCA_964566745.1 uncultured Verrucomicrobiota bacterium
CATTCGCAACGTCCTGTTGCTTGTTCTGCCGTCAGCCAAAGACTTCGCGTCGCTCCCTCAAACGCGGGAACGCCTGCAACGCCACCCCGTTGAGTGCTTGAACATGCTCACCACTTTATGAACTCAAACCGAAAGACCCTGCGTGTGCCGGACGGGAGGTTGAACTTGCACTTGACCGTTGGAGCCAAACGGGTTATAAGCTTTCAATGTCGGCTGCGGCGTAAACAATTAACTTTCGCTCAAGCTATGACTAAGCGCGATTTGGTGGTGCGGATCAGCAACGAGACGAGCTTGATCCAGCAGGATGTCCTGCAGGTTGTTCAAAAAACGCTCGACTACATCGGGGATGCTGTGTCGCAGGGGAAGAAAGTGGAGTTGCGCAATTTCGGTGTGTTCGAGGTGAAGATTCGAAAGGCCCGCATTGGCCGCAATCCGAATGCCCCGGCTGCGGATGTGCGAATTCCCCCGCGGGCGGTGGTTAAGTTCAAGCCGGGCAAGGAAATGCGCGAGGCGGTGTTGAAGTTGACTCCCGAGGCAGTGAGCAAGGCGCAAGCGGAGCAGGAATCCATGCCGGATGATTCCGATTCGCCGGCTGGCACGAACTAGAAAGTTTTCGAATTTCACCAGGCGCTCCGGCTCGCTGTGGGCGCCTTTTTTGTTGTCATATCATCCAGATGTGGAACTGTTCCGCATCAAGAGGCCCGCGATAATCGCGGGCGTTTTTATCTGAGCCAGCATGGAACGTCTGCCCGGTTTTCGCGATTTCTACCCCGAGCCGCTTCCCAACCAGGACGCTTGGAGCGCCGACGCGCGCCAATATATCTTTGACCGCTGGCGCGCCACTGCCCGCCGTTACGGTTTCCGGGAGTACGACGGCCCGCCGCTGGAGCCGCTGGAGCTTTTCACCACCAAGAGCGGCGATGAAATCGTGGGCCAGCTTTACAACTTCGTGGACAAAGGCGAGCGGGCGGTTGCGTTGCGGCCGGAAATGACCCCCACGCTTGCCCGCATGGCGGCGGCCCACGAGCGCAATTACAAGAAGCCAATCAAGTGGTTCGCGATCCCGCAATTGTTCCGGTACGAGCGCCAGCAAAAGGGCCGGTTGCGCGAGCATTTTCAGTTGAACGCGGACATCATCGGCGAGGTTGATCCTGCCGCCGATGCCGAGTTGATTGCCCTGCTGATTGACACATTGCGCGCCTTGGGCCTCACCGCGGAGGATTTCGTGGTGCGCCTGAGCAGCCGGAACGCCTGGCAGGATTTCTTCACGAAGCGTTGCAGCGAGAGCGGCAAGGCGTACGAGTTCTATCAAGTCATTGACAAGCTGGAGCGGGAGGATCCCTCCCGCAGCGAGCAACAACTCCAGGCGCTTGGTTTCTCGTATCAAGAGGTGCGCGACTTCATCACGGACAGCGCGCCGACCGCCGAATTGGCCGCGATCTTGAACAGCCTCGCCGCGCGCGGTTTGGAGGCGTTTGTAAAGATCGATTACAATGTCATTCGCGGCCTCGCCTACTACACGGGCCCGGTGTTTGAGGCGTTCGACAAAAAGGGCGCGTTCCGGGCCATCGCCGGCGGCGGGCGGTACAACAATCTCATCAAGCTCATCAGTGGCGGGAAAGTCGATCTGCCGGCGCTTGGTTTCGGCATGGGGGATGTGGTGCTCGCCGAACTGTTGAAGGAACGAAAACTTTTGCCCGTGTTCGACGGCGGCGTGGATGTGGTCTGTTTGATCGAGGACGAGGCGTTGCGCCCGGCCTCGCTGCGGCTGGCGCAGGAGTTGCGCGATGCCGGGCTGGCGGTCGAGTACTCGCTCATCCCGATGAAGGCGGACAAGCAATTCAAGCGCGCGATGGAATTAAAGGCCCGTCTCACCGTCCGCCTGCAAGGCACGCCTGACGCGCCCGAGGCCAAGGTGAAGGATCTCCGGACGCGCCAGGAAGTCTCCGTGACGGCTGGGGACGTGGTGCGAACGTGCCGGCAAATGTCGCACGCCGCCGCGCCCGCCAGTTGATTCTGGTGACGGCTCGCCGGAGCCGGCCGCGCACAAATATCTCACAGCTGCGGCACTCTCGTAATTTTCCGCTCCCTTTGCCGGGGCTGGTCCGGGTAATTTGCCCCCATGAAAAGCTCCGTGAAAGCCCTCGGCTGGATTGTGTTGTCCTGCCTGGGTGCCTGGGCTTATGCCGTCCTCGCCATCCGTCGCGGGGAGAACATCAGCTCCGCCTACATTCTCCTCGCCGCAGTCTGCACTTACGCCATCGGTTACCGGTTTTACTCAAAATGGATCGCCGCCAGCGTGCTCGCGTTGAACGACCGCCGTGCCACGCCCGCCGAGTCCCATGAGGATGGCAAGGACTACGTGAAGACGAGCAAGTGGATCGTCTTCGGCCATCATTTCGCCGCCAT
The DNA here is from genome assembly GCA_964566745.1 of uncultured Verrucomicrobiota bacterium. Classification (GTDB taxonomy): domain Bacteria; phylum Verrucomicrobiota; class Verrucomicrobiia; order Limisphaerales; family CAZMLP01; genus CAZMLP01. Next base: position 2,410 of record CAZMLP010001222.1, read on the forward strand.
CTCGGGACCGGGACCGCTCGTCGGCCCGGTGCTCGCGGCCCAATTCGGTTACCTGCCGGGCACGCTCTGGATTTTGATCGGTGTCGCGCTCGGCGGCGCGGTGCAGGACTTCGTGATCTTGTTCTGCTCGATTCGTCGACGCGGCAAATCACTGGGCCAAATGGTGAAAGAGGAGATCAACAGTTTCGCGGGGATCATCGGCTTGACGGCGATCCTGGCCATTATCGTGATCTTGCTCGCGGTGCTCGCGCTCGTCGTGGTGACAGCTCTCGCCGAAAGCCCGTGGGGCGTCTTCACTGTCGGGGCGACGATTCCCATCGCCATGTTCATGGGCGGTTATCTGCGCTACTGGCGTGCGGGCAAGGTGCTGGAGGTCACCGCCATTGGTGTGGTGTTGCTGCTGTTGTCCGTGTGGGGCGGGCAATTCATCCACGCGGACGCGACCCTGGCCAAACACTTCACCTTCAGCAAAACACAACTGGCCTGGGCGATTCTTGTTTATGGTTTTGCGGCGAGTGTCCTGCCGGTCTGGTTGCTTTTGGCGCCGCGCGATTATCTCAGCACGTTTATGAAACTGGGCACCATTCTCGCCCTGGCATTGGGGGTGTTCCTCGTGCTGCCGGAGCTAAAGATGCCCGCGCTGAGCAAGTTCATTGATGGCAGCGGTCCCGTGGTTCCCGGAAAGCTCTTTCCGTTCTGCTTCATCACCATTGCCTGCGGCGCGATTAGCGGCTTCCACACGCTCATTTCCAGCGGCACCACGCCCAAAATCATCACTCGCGAGGGCTATGCACGACCCATCGGGTATGGCGCGATGTGCCTGGAGTCTTTGGTGGCGATCATGGCGATCATCGCCGCCTGCACATTGGAACCGGGCGTTTATTTCAGCATGAACATCAGCCTGCCCGCGCCCGACCACGTCGCGAAGGCCACCGCCACCGTGGCCAAGGTGACCAGCTTGGGATTTCCGGTGACCGGCGAGCAAATGAGCGCGCTCGCCACGCAAGTCGGCGAGCCGACGCTCTTCGGCAAGACGGGCGGCGCCGCCACGCTCGCCGTCGGCATGGCGAGCATCTTCTCGCAGGTGACCCGCGGGCGGTGGCTCGATATCTGGTATCACTTCGCAATCATGTTTGAGGCGTTGTTCATTCTTACGACGCTCGATGCCGGGACGCGTGTGGGACGATATTTGTTGCAGGACGCGCTTGGCCATATCTGGAAACCGTTGGGGAATATGCGCAACCATGGCGCGAACATTTTGGCGAGCGCGTTGATGGTTGCGGGTTGGGGTTTCTTTCTCATTCAAGGAGTGCGCGACCCGGATGGCGGCGTGCGCGCCTTGTGGCCGCTTTTCGGCATTGCGAACCAACTGCTTGCCTCCATCGCGTTGTGCCTGGCGACAACCGTGATTTTGAAGATGCATCTCCAGCCGCCCGGCGAGGGCGTCGCGATTGGTGTGCCGCCCGCGCGGCGTCACCCCGCGCTCGCGCTGGTGGTGCTCGTACCGTTGGCGTGGCTGCTTGCCGTGACACTCACCGCCGGGGTGCAAAAAATTTGGCATCCCGACCCGCGCATCGGATTTATCGCGGCGGTCAAGGGCCTGGAGGAAAAACGCCCCGCATTGGAAAAAGCACTCAAGGCCGCGCAGGAGGGCAGTGACATTACCGTCGCGGCGGCGGAAAAGGCGTTGCGCGCGAACGCGGTGCTGCGGTTCAACAACCAGGTGGACATCGTCGTGACCGGCACCTTTCTCGTGATGGTGGTCTTGATCGTGTTGCTGAGTGTGCGTGAATGGCTGCTGCTGCTGGCCCGCCGGCTGCCCGCCAAATTGTCGGAAGAGGCTCCCGTCTGGTTGCCGGACTACGCTTTGGCCGAAAACAACAAGTTTGGGTGGCTCAGCCTCTTCACGCTGTTTTTTGCCCTGGCGCGAGAGTTGTCGGGCGAGGCGGCGGTGGACCGGGCGGAAAGAGCGGTCATCGCCGCCCAAAGCGAGACCGCGCCCGCGACGAACGCCGTGCCTTGCACCTGCGCGCCGGGGACGCGCCAGTTGGTTTACATCGCCGAGACCGAGCGCCGTTACCAAGGTGTGACACGCTGCTGTTGAAACTTCGCGACCCAATCCGGGTCTTAAAACCATGGACCAGCTACGACATCTCGAGGCCCACTGGATCGCGGTGTTGCAACATGCCTGCACGGATGTCTGGCTCGTCTGGTTGATGAAAGGCTTGAGCTATCTCGGCCTGCAGGTTTTCTACGCGGCCGCAGTCGCGCTCTACGTTGCCCATGATCGCCGGACCGGGATTCGGTTTTGCTGGCTGTTCTTTGGCGCGGCGGCCGTCTCCGAGGCGTTGAAATTAGCATCGCATGGACCGCGCCCGTTTTGGATCGACCCGGAAGTGATCAACTATTCGTCAACGTTGAACAGTTTCGGCATGCCCTCCGGCCACATGTTTTACGCCGCGTGCTGTTGGCCCTTTCTCGCCGGCTTGTTTCCCTTCTCCTGGTCAAAGCCAGTTGCCGCCCTGGCCATCGCTCTGGTGGGTGTGTCCCGTGTCTGGCTGGGCGCGCATTTTATCAGCGATGTGGCGGGCGGCCTCGCGGCCGGGCTGATCTATTGGAAACTGGTTGAGGTGATCCACCGCTACTATGGAGACGCGGTGGCACGCTTGGACTGGCGCCGGCAACTGGGACTGGCCCTGGCGATGGCGGGGGTGATCCATGCGGCGGGTTTGGCCCTGAAGCTGGGTGGGGCGCAAGTGGCACGGCAGGCCGGCTGGAGCGAACACCTTACTGGGATGCGCTGGGATTTGTCGGGTCCGGCGGGCCTGCTGCTCGGTTTTGCGATGGGACTGGTTTGCATGCGACGCTTCGCCCTTTTCACTGTGCCCAAGGACCTCCAGCGGCGCGTCCTTTGCCTGCTCATGGGCGGTGCTGGCCTGGCCGCGTTCCACTACGGCATTAGAACCCCCTCATCCCTGCGTGGAACAGGCGCCGGCCAATGGCTCGAGTTTGCCCGTTACTTCACCATGACTTTCTGGCTCGCTTTCGTGACGCCATGGATTTGCTTGCGCTTGGGCTGGCTCTGGCCCGGCGACCAAGGCACTTCTGCCGAAACAAAACTGCCGGCCGGGTGAGTAGTGAAGGAGAGTTTTCCGACGCGGATTGATTTGCCACCGTGTCGCAAGCCGGAACGAGGCCGGTTTCGCCTTCATGCTGGCCCATCTACTTTTATGGCGGCAACCGCCTTTCCATTGTAAGGTCAGGTCGTGCAACGGATTGGCATTTACGGCGGGTCGTTTGACCCGGTTCACTCGGGTCATCTTCTCGTCGCCCAAGCGGCGCGAGAGGAACTGGCCTTGGACCGGCTGTTCTTCATTCCCGCCGCGCTCTCGCCGTTCAAGACCAATGGTCCCAGCGCGCCGGGCG
>CAZMLP010001223.1:0-2074 GCA_964566745.1 uncultured Verrucomicrobiota bacterium
GAAGGTTGCCCCGCTGCCCTTGAGGCAGATGACCTCATGACCCGCGCGCGCCAATTCTTCCGCGAGCAGCACACCCAGCTCGCCGGTGGAAAAATTGGTGAGCCGCCGCACCTCGTCGATCGGCTCATAACTGGGTCCGCACGTGACAATGACTTTCATGCGTCGTGGTGTATTGGACTCTCGGCTGACGCGTCCAAAGTAATCGATTTGGCCCGGGCATGAAAGGTGATAAACGTCATGTCCCCGTGTCTCCGCGCCCCGGCGGCGGTTACACGTTTGGCTCCAACCGCTCCCGCAGCAGTTGTTTACCGCGCGAGATGCGGGACATGACGGTACCCACCGGAATTGACAATTCTTGCGCGATCTCGCGATAGCTCAGCTCGCGGAGGTAGAAAAGTGACAGCGGCGCCCGGAACAATTCAGGCAAGTCGTCCAAGGCCGCGCGCGCGGTTTTCGCGTCAAGGCGGCTGGCCTCGTCCGGGGCGATGCTTGGCAATTCCGGCTCGCAATGCTCCAAGTTCTGGTGCCGGAACTTGGTGTCATGCCGGCGGCGCTGGAGAAATTCCCGGAACAGGATGCTGAAGAGCCAGGACTTGAAACGGCCCCGCTCGCGCAATTGTCCGAAACGCCGAAGCGCCTGGTAAAATGCCTGCTGGGTCAGATCCAGCGCCGCGTCAGGTGTGCCGCACAGCTTGACCGCGAAATGGAACAGAGGTTTGTAGTAAAGCTCGACCAGGTTTTCAAAGCCAAGGGTGGCGGATTCAGTGGTCATAAAGACAGATCATCAATTCAATTGTTGATGGTTTGTCGGGCGTTGCCGTCAATCCTTACAAGTGGAGCAAGAGTTTTTGTCGCGAGCATCGTTGATTGAGATGGTCATTTTCCTCGACGATCATTGACGCGCGGGGATGAAACTGAAGTTAGCACCCAAATTGCCGGATTCGAAATCAGCCTGTTTTTTGTGGTGATCGCTCAGGGCATTCGATTATTCGGCAAATCCTTCGACCACTAACAAATTGCCTTGATCCGCCGATTCGGTAGCCTCCGCGCCATGACATGGTTCGCCCGTCTTCGACAGGCTCTTCGGGGTAAGTCACAATCGTCCAAGTTGATTCGACCGGGATCGAAAGTTCGATCCGGACTCCAAAATTCACTGACCCTTGCGATTTTTGCAGTGTTCGGTCTGCTCGCCACGCGAGGCCGGGCGGAGATCGTTTTCCACGATTACTTCACCGGGAATGCGGGGCCGGTTACCAATCACACGCCGTGGATCGATTATCACAATGACGGATGGTCACCAGCCTCGAACGCCCGTTTGGATGGCCAAGGTCACCTTGTCTCGGGTGGCGTGGACGGCGCGCTGGCCGGCTTTCCGCTGCTGGCCACCGGTCCGCACGGTTTCATGACGGCGACAGTGACGTTTCATCTGCCGGCCGATCCGGGGGAATCCCTGTCGTTCGGATTCAACACCACGACAGGCGCGTTGAACGCCACGAACACCGCCGGACCGTGGCTGCGGGTGAGAGGGGACGGCAGCGTTACGCTTTTCGAGGGCAGCGCCCAAGGCAAGAGCGCCAACGCCTTGCTGGCAGGAGCTGACGCCGTGCAAATGGTTTTCACCTTTGACGTGTTTCAACATGTGGCAACTGCCAGTGTTGGCGGAACCAACACGCTTTTTGACGCCACGCCGTTGGCGGCGGGTTTTCAGCCGGGCGGGCCGAAATATTTTGTGATTCAGTTCAATGGCGCAAATGGCGGGGAAAGCGGTGGCTCGCTGGATGAAATCAGCCTCGACTGGTTTCCGCGCTTCCGGCCGTTGCTCGCCTTCGAATCCACCAACACTGTTTTGCATGTCGATCCCCCCTCGGGCAGCAACGATGTCCCGGTGATCCAGAAAGCCTTCAACACAGCGGCGAAAAGCAAGGGACCGGTGGAGGTCCGTTTCCCGGCGGGGAAGACGTACATGATCGACAGCACCGCCAAAGACTCGGGCATTCCGCTCATACTTACCGCGGCGACGAATGTGCTGAAAGTTCGGATGCCTGGCGACCTTGGGATCGACTTCCGCCGGGTC
>CAZMLP010001224.1:0-3474 GCA_964566745.1 uncultured Verrucomicrobiota bacterium
AAGCCGTTCGCCGGCCAGGGATACTGAAATTCCTGAACCTTGCGCAATTCGTGGCCCACCGTGCCATTATAAGAAACCATGCTCCGGGTTTGGGCGTTCTGCACGATGACGCCCGAGATATTGCCCACGCCAATGTAACGAACCACGCCCCGCTCAAAGTCAACTTCGGCCACGGCGACCGCCGCGCCGCGCGTCTTTTTCAACGCGCCATGCATGGCCTCCATAACTTCCGGGAGGGCGTGACCCTCTTTTTCCCGAAGGACCATGGCCGCCTCCTCCGCCGCCTCGGCGGCGCGGGGGCCGTGCCCCAGTCCATCCGCCAGCATGACCCGTTCCCGCTCGGGATTCCAAAGGTGCGACCAGATGTCACCGCACGCCGGCTCGTCCTTCATGGCGACGCAGACGGCTCCCGTTTCCAACCGGCTGCCCTCCAGGTCCTCCTTGCCGACTTGCGCCATAATCACGGTGCCCTCGCCGGGTGTGGAGTAGATGTCCCAACGGTCGGCGGTGCGGGAGACAGAGCCGAGTCCGGTGCCGGGAGTGCCGGCGGTGGAGTAACCGTCTTGAAAACATCGCGCCGGGTCCGCCATTCCCGGCCCCTTGTCCACGGCGAGAATTTCGATGCCAGCTTTCCTTTCTCGCCCCAGCGGCCGCAACAGAATGTGCCCGCCCCCCGCGTGCTTCGCCAGGTTGTTGGCCAACTCGGTGACGATCAGGGCGGTTTTCCCGGTCGCCGTGGCGTCCATGCCTTGCTGCTTGGCCAACAGTGTCACGGCGCGGCGGGCGCCGCCTGCGTGGGTGGCGTCAGTCACCGGGCAATCGACCGACCGGGGATCCATGGTCATCGCCACCTCGCGATCATTACTTTCGTGCCCACGCCGGGCTTGGATTCAATATGAAAGTCGTTGCTCAACCGTTTGGCCCCGCTTAAGCCCAAGCCCAAGCCCCCGCCCGTGGTGTAGCCATCCGTCAGCGCGAGCTGGAGGTCCGCAATCCCGGGGCCATGGTCAATAAAAGTGAGGCGCAGACCCTTGCGCGCGCCGTCCCGGAGAGATTCCATGAGCATCTCGCCGCCCTTGCCGTACACCAGGGTGTTGCGGGCCAGCTCGCTGGCGGCCGTGATGATCTTGGTTTGATCCACAAGCGGAAAAGCCAGTTCGGTCGCCCATTTGCGCACTGCCTGGCGGGCTTGAACAATGTCGGACTCGGCGCGGACGGGGAGGGTCTCCGCCTTACTGACCTGCATCACCCTCCTCCTCCCCGGTCTCTTCGTCCTCCACTTCCTGAATTCGAGGAGGCAGCGAGTCGCGGAGCATTTGCATGCCTTTCTCAACGTTCAAGGCGGTCCGGACGCCGGTGAGGGACATGCCCAGCTCGACGAGCGTGATCGCCACGGCGGGCTGCATCCCCACCACGACGGTTTGCGAGTCCAGAATGCGCGCCATGGAGGAGATATTGGCGAGCATCCGGCCGATGAAGGAATCCACGATCGCCAGCGAGGAAATGTCGATGAGCACGCCGCGTGATCCATGCTTGGTGATGGCGGACGTCAAGTCGTCCTGCAACGCCAGGGCCAGCCGGTCATGCATGTCCACCTGGATGGTAACGAGCAGGAACTCGCCCATCCGTAAAATGGGAATCCGCTCCATAGTGTTTACGACATGTTGAATGCTTCAATCAAACGTTACTGCGGCGTCGATTTGGCGGGCGCCAGCTTGTTGCGCGCCACGACCAATCCGCGCCGCTGCAGCGCGATTCCGAAAGCATCCGCCATCGTGGCTTTGGTGATGATGTCCCCCAAGTTCACGCCCAAATGCACAATGGTCTGCGCGATCTGCGGCCGGATGCCGCTGATGATGCAATCCGCGCCCATCAGCCGCGCTGCCGTCACGGTCTTTAGCAGGTGCTGCGCCACGAGCGTGTCCACCATCGGCACGCCGGTGATGTCGATGATCGCGACGTCCGAGCCAGTCTCCACGATGCGTTGCAGCAAGGCTTCCATGACCACTTGCGTGCGCTGGCTGTCCAGCGTGCCAATCATTGGCAGGGCCAGGATGCCGTCCCACAATTTCACCACCGGTGTGGAGAGTTCGAGCATCTCCTGCTGTTGCCGCGCGATCACATCCTCGCGCGATTTTTGATGCGCCTCCGTGGTGAGGAGGCCCAGCTTGTCGAGCAAATCGGTGGCCAGCCACGTCTCCTCCGCCAAGGTCTGCGCGTCCCTTTCATACTCCTTGCGCAGCCGGGCAAACAAGGGGCGCTTCACGGAGAAAACAAACATGGCGGTTTCCGAGGGTGTGAAGCCCTGCACGGCGCGGCCGGCAGAAACAGTGCTCAAAAATTCCTTCAACGGAATCCATTGCTCGCCACCCATGTCGTTGAAGCCGCCCTTCTGCATCGCCTCCTGCAGCAATCGTAAAAATTGCGTGGCCTGGTCGCGGAGATCGCCTTCCTTCAGCACGCCCTGGCGGCTGACGACCGCGGACTGATCCTTGATCCATTCCTTGACCAAATCCGCCTCGTGCTTCTTGAGCACTTCTGGCAACCGTGTTTTTGGATGAGTCATAATTTTCCGAGGGGTAAACCGCGACGCCAGGGCCCGGCGTGAATTGCGGTCAAAATCCGCCAAATATTTGCAAAATTATAAGGTTCACAATTTTCCGCCTGTTGCAATTTGCACTAGATAATTCAACCAATAGGGCGGGCGACGGGGCGACTTTGCGACGGAGCCGCTGGCTCGCCAACGCTGGCCTGGCTTGATCGAATTGGTTTTGGATATTGCCCGCCAGACCCCCCGACGCGCCAGGATTGCCATGCGCGGGGAAGGTGCGGACCACCCAAGAGCAGCCGGGAGGCGGTTCTTGCCGCTTCAAATCTTGACTGGCCTTCTTGAATCATGTGGAAAAGTTTTAAATTGGGCCGGATTTCCGTTGGCCGGAAGGGCGGCGAGTCATGTTCTTGTTGCCGCCTCTCCCACTTGAAAATAGCGCTTCATTTTACGCCCGCGCGCAAAGCCTTTGATTCTATTGAACGTTTTCAATCGTCACCCGCCCCGCTATTTGATTTCTTATCGCATGGCGTTCTACCCAGCAATAAGCACGCCAGAGGGCACTTTTGCGCCCTCTGGCAGCATGTGAAAAACCGAGTCGTCCGAGTCGTCGCTTACTGCGCGCGGATGCGATAGAACCTGATGTCACCCGTGGCCGAGGCGTCGGTCATGGTCTTCACCGAGCCGTCTCCAGCCACTGTGCTGACTTGCGTCCAGCTATTGGCCGCGAGTGTGGTCGAGGTTTCGAGAATGTAGGTTTTGCCAGCCTCGGTTGAAACCGAGAGGCTGGCCTGGTTCTGCCCACTCAAGACCAAGGTGAGGATTCGTGGTCCACCGAGCGAGACGCTGCCGCTGACGCGAGCCAGGGAGTTTTCGCCCACGAGAATGATGTTCCCGTCGCTCTGCACCGCGATGTCCGTCACGGG
>CAZMLP010001225.1:0-3260 GCA_964566745.1 uncultured Verrucomicrobiota bacterium
GGGGGATGGTTTTACGGGCGAGGTGAGCGGACCGGTGATTGAAATTGGCCGCCAGGTGGATCGCAGCGCCATTTTCGATCCCGATCCAGCCTCCTTCTCCGATCGCCGCGTGGTGAAAGTCTGGATCAAGCTTGAGGACCCCGGGAAACTCCACGGATTGGTGAACCACCAGGTGAATGTCGTGATCCTGCCATGAACCCGGTCCTCCCCGTCCTGGCCGAGCGAATCTTCCCCCTGGGCATTCCGATCGCGTGGAGACAACTGACCAGCGAGCGCAAACGGTTCATCTCGGCCGTCGCGGGCATCGCGTTCGCGGTCACCATGATGCTTTTCCAACTCGGGCTTTACGACGCCCTCTTCGCCGCGGTCGTCCGGCCCCACCATGCCATGATCGCGGACGTGGTGTTGATCAGCAAAAACTACGTTTCTCTGGCCGACTCGGACAAGTTCACAAGGCGCAGGCTCTACCAGGCGCTGGCGGATGAGGCGGTGGAATCGGTCGCCTCGATCTACGTCAGTCACGGACCGTGGCGGAATCCGGCGACGATGGAACTTCAGGAAATTTTCATACTCGGGTGCCGCCCGGATGAGCACGCGTTCAACTTCCCCAGTTGGACGAACAATCCGGGGGCGCTCAAAAGCGCGGACGAGGTTTTTTTCGATGAAACTTCCTTTTCCCACTACGGGCCGGTGGTGGAGCGCTTTCGCAACTCCGGCCTGGTGGAAACGGAGCTGGCCGGAGCGCGGGTGCGGGTGACCGGCCTGTTCGAAATGGGCAGGACCTTCGCCGCGGACGGCAACGTGATCGCGGGAGACACGGCCTTTTTTCGCATCGCGAAATATTACCCGAAGGAAATGATCAGCGTGGGGCTGGTCCGCCTCAAGCCAGGGGAGGATCCCGCCCGCGCCGCGCCACGACTTCAACAGCTCCTGCCCAATGACGTGCGGGTGGTCACACGCCAGCAGTTTTTTGACATTGATCGCGCCTACTGGGCGAAGCGGACCCCGATCGGCTTCGTGATCACCGCCTCTTTGATCGTCGCGGTGATCGTGGGCGCGGTCATCATGTACCAAATCCTCTATGCTGATGTGAGTGACCATCTGCCCGAGTACGCCACGCTCAAGGGGATTGGTTTTACCGACCGCTTCTTCATGAACCTGATCCTTCAACAGTCGCTCATGCTGTCCTTTTGTGGATTCCTTCCCGGCATCCTCCTGAGCGCGGGACTTTACCGAATCACCCGGTCGATGGCGCATCTGCCCACGGAATTGAGCGCGTCCCGCGCCCTGATCTCCTTTTTGCTGACGACGGCCATGTGTGCCGCCGGCGGCGTGCTGGCCGCGCGCAAGCTCAGCTCCGCGAACCCGGCGGACCTTTTCTAGCTCATGCGTCGCTTCCCCGGTCATTTGTCTGCCGTATGAGTTCCGGCGAGTCCAAAACCCCGGCGGCGCCGGTCCTCTCCGTTTCCGGGCTAAGCCACACTTTTGGCGAAGGCTCCCTGGCGAGGCGAGTGCTGCATGACGTGCAGGTCCAGTTCGGCGGCGGCGAGGTGGCGATCATCATGGGTCCGTCCGGCTCGGGAAAAACCACGTTCCTCTCCCTGGTCGGCGCCTTGCGTGTCCCGCAGGCCGGCTCCATCAAAGTGGTCAACCGGGAGCTGACCGGGGCAAGCAATGCCCATCTTTCCGAGTGGCGAAGGGAAATCGGTTTTATTTTCCAGGCGCACAACCTGATTGCCTCGCTCACCGCCTGTCAGAATGTTCAATTGCCGCTCTCTTTCGACCGCGCGGAAACTTCGGAAACATCCCGCGAAAAAGCGCTGGAAATTCTCCAATTGGTCGGCCTGAAAGATCACGTGGACAAATTGCCGGGCAGGCTTTCCGGAGGTCAAAGACAGCGGGTGGCAATCGCCCGGGCGCTGGTCCGAAAACCAAAACTGATTCTGGCGGATGAACCAACCGCATCCCTCGATAGAAACACGGGGCGGGAAGTGGCCGATCTTCTGCAAAAGCTGGCCCACCAATTTGGCTGCACGATTCTGGTGGTGACTCATGACCATCGAATTCTGGACATCGCGGACCGGGTCATCCTCCTGGAGGACGGCCGGATGGAGGATCTGGAAAACACCCTGGAACGACTGCTGGCGGAACTGGCTGCACTGCTGCGGGCGCTGGCGAGCGGGTTTGGAGAGCTCACGACTGGACCGTCCCGGCCGGGCGCAACCGATCCATTCCGGAAAGGGATGGAAAGGCTTCATATCCGCCTTAACGACCTGAGCCACCTGAAAACCCGACCTGGGGTGGCCGACCGCATGGACATATTGCAGCAAATGATCAGCCACTCGCGCCTGGTGGAGGAAAGCGTCCTGAAATTCATCGAGACGCTCGCCAATCCGATTACCGGGGAGATTGGCTCCCTGCCGGACTCGTTCTTGCAGTCACTGGAAACCTTGCTTTTCGCCACGGCGGAAGCATTCCAGGACCGGGAGTCAAACCAGTTGGCAATGGTTCAGCAAATGACGAGCGACCGGCGGGAGGTGATGGCGCGGGTCCGGACGAGATACTTCGAAACCCAAGCCGGACTGCGGGAGGAGGGCAAAGTGTTCCTGTTTGAGCTGACCAACACATTTACGAGGACGGTCTTTTTTCTCAACAGCCTTGCGAACCTTCTGGAGGCGTGGATGAAAAAGACGCCGGACCCGAGCCTTACTGGCGTAACCGACCGATAAAAACAGGGCGGGCATCGGCAAGACCGCCGGCCAGGTGACGATCACGTTTAGAGCGAGTTAATTAAATTTGCGGCCGTTTTTGGCAGGGACCGGTCGGCGACCGGTCCGGGAACGTCCAAGCAGCAAGATTTACCTACGGCGCCGCCGAAGGCTTTTGTCTGTAGCATCAGTTTTGCCCGGACGGCTCAGCGACCCGTCCCCACCTGGCGCCTTGCCGGGCTATGTTTCCGGGGAGCCCAGCCCGTCGGCGCGCGCGGCTACATAATCATTTAATTTGCTCTAAATCCTCCGGCAACGTGAACTTCCAGCTGCAGTAGAGCGCCGGCTTGAGCCACTGGCAGACGACGACCGGAAGCTCTTTAAAGGCACTGGCGGCGGCACAGGGAGAGTGGCGCCGGGCGGGGCGGGCCCCCCGACGAAGTTTTACCGGCTCGCGATCCCGTGATAAAAGAAGCAAGAAACTTGGCGCTAATCCGCCTTTTCTATGGAGGACTCGTAATTTTCCGGCCGGGATTGGGCGTCCTCAATCAT
>CAZMLP010001226.1:0-1581 GCA_964566745.1 uncultured Verrucomicrobiota bacterium
CTCGGCGTTCTTCTCCTTGCGATGACCTTTGGGATCGCCCCAATTGTCAAACCACTCAAAGCCGTCGTAGTACTCGAATTGCAGGCCGCGCACGTTGCGCGCGATCTCCTCGCGGCGGCCGCCGGCGAGCGCGTCCGGCGCGATCCGGGGATTCCGCCGCCGCCAGAGGCTGAACTGGCCCGTCTCCATGTTTTTGTCGAGGAAGTAGCTCACCTGGCAATAATCCCCCTCGCGCGGTTTGCCCGGCGTGTAATTATGCGTGGCGAAGTCGAGGTTGTCCGCCTGGATGCTGCCCGCCTTGCGCTGCTCGCCCAAGAACTCGAACTCCTGCGTCAGCACACAAGCGCACCGGAGATCAGCGGTGATCAGCGCGAGGGCGACGCGGGCGTTTTGGAGGGTTTCCAAGCGCGGCTCCACCAACTTTTTGGTCGAGAAGCCGGCACTTAAACAAAGATAGGCGCTGATGAGGACCACCGACATCAATGCCGAGCTGATGATCAGCTCCAGGAGCGTGAAACCAGCGCAATGTCCGCGATGGAGCTTGATTCTCATCGGGTGGCGCGATTCCCCTTTCGTTTTGATTTCGAGTCCTTGCGGTCGCGCGATTTCAAATCCGCCTTCTCCTCGGCGGTCTCGGCGGGCGGATCAAAGAGGAGTGTCTGCAACTCGTAAATGGTCTTGCCGGATTTCGAGTTTTCAATGGTCACCTTCACCTCGTGCAGGCCGTTGACCGTGGAGGCCGAGATGGATTGTTTCCAGCGATACGCGGAAAACGCGCCCGAGCCATCGCCCTGCTTGTCGCCATCCACGAGATAGCCTTCCGCGCGCAAGGTCTCGATCTGCCCGGCGGCCAGCAAGGCGGCGACCGTCTCTGCCTCGGAGTCCTTGCCCGCCAGCGCGGCGGTGGTCAGTCCCCGGGTGAGGCCGACGAGCGCGGTGCCAAGGATGAGGATGGCGCACATCACTTCGATCAGGGAAAAGCCGGCGGCGCGACGCATAACCTCATTTGCGGTCAAGGTCGCGCACCTCGACACGCGCGGTGACAGGGTTGATCCGCAACAAAAGGCGGAAGCCATCGCGCTCCTCCAGCATCAACTCGCTGGCGTCCGCCGTGCCGTCGGGATAAAAAGAAATGGCCTCGTCACCGGGAGGACCCTCGGAGGCTGTGGCGGACATGGGAGCCGGTTCCGCCGGGCCCGTCGGACCAGAACCGGGACCCGCCGGCGTCTCCATCGGCTCGCCATCGAGCGGGCGGACGTGGAGCGAGACTCGACGATCAATCTCCCCCTCAAAGCCGGGGATTTCGCGCGCCGGGACAAATCGGCGCCCCTTCTCCGCCCGGTCCTCGCGGCTCGCGCGCCGCTCCACCCGGTAACGCCCGGTGCCCGGCTCAAAACGGAGGCGATGAAGCTGGTTCAGGCTCACCGCGCGGCTGCAAGTCATGTCGATGACATCGATCAATTGGCGGCCACTGGCGCGCAACCGGGCGTCGCCCATCGTGCCTCGCATCTCGGGGACAATAGCCGCCGCGAGAATGGCGATCAGCTTGCCATAGCTCCGACGCGCAACCGCCTCGGCAAC
>CAZMLP010001227.1:0-2361 GCA_964566745.1 uncultured Verrucomicrobiota bacterium
GTACCACAAGCCCCGCACCAACCAGGTATAAACCGGCGTGCGCGTGTGCAGCCACTGGATGAGACGGCCCGGCTGGTCGGGATTATTTTTCTCCTCCAGGTAGCGGTGAATCCAAGCCAGTGAAGACTTTGGATAATAATAAAGCGCGATGCCGATTTGCGTCGTCGTGGGCACGGGAGGTTTCTCCTCAAACTTGGTGATCTGGCCGTCGGGAGAGGTTTCCACAGCCCCGAATTTTTTCACCGCCTCGAGCGACCCGACATCATAAATCGCCAAGACAGGCGCCTTTTTCTCGCGGCAGACACGTCCGAAATCCTTCAGTGTCTCGCCAAAAAGATTGTCCCCGGCCACCACGATGAGATCGTCATCGATCTGTTCCCGTTGCATCGCCAAAGCCAGGTCACCGATGGCGCCGAGCTTGTTGGAGTCGTCGGTCGATCCGTCATTGATGACACTGATGGTAAACGGGCGGGGTTTGGCGAGGTATTCCCTCGCCCAAGCCTCGAAATGAGTGACGAACTTGGCGTTGGTCACGATCGTGATGTGGTCAATGCCCTCGATGGGGGCCAAGTTGTCCATGACGTACTCGAGCATCGGCTTGCCCGCGACGGTCAGGAGCGGTTTTGGCTTGGTCAGCGTCAGTGGATACAGGCGCGTGGCATAGCCCGCGGCTAAAATCACGACTTTCATTGGCGGAATGGTAAGAGGGGGAATGGCGGGGCAAAAGAAGAATCTTTCATCTTTCGCTCCCGCCAATTTCCGGGCCGGTTGGAACGTGGAACCACCGCGCGCTTGACCGCGTCCGGCAATATTGCGAGAGATAGGCGCATGAAATTCCCTCTCGCTTTGGCGGCGGTGTTGTCCAGCGCCGCTGTGGTTTCGGCCAAGGATTTGACCTTGCACACGTTTAAGAAGACTCAGTTGACGGACAAATTTTGGGCGGAAGGCGCCAACATCGGGGATTTTAACCACGACGGCAAAATGGATTTGGTTTACGGGCCGTATTGGTGGGAGGGGCCGGATTTTCAAAAGCGCCACGAGTACTATCCTGCCAAGCAGACATTCAAGTTAAAGAAAGCCGACGGCACGGAGCAAACCATCGAGGGCTACGAAGGCGCGCTCGGCCCGAACAACGCCTACTCGGACAATTTTTTCGCCTACACCCATGACATCAACGGCGACGGCTGGACCGACATTTTGATCCTGGGCTTCCCGGGCGACAAATCGACTTGGTACGAGAATCCCAAGGGCAAGGATGGCTATTGGACCCCGCACGTGGCCCTGGATGTGACCGACAACGAGTCGCCGACGTTCACGGACATCACGGGAGACGGCCGGCCCGAGATCGTTTGCTCGTCGAAGGGTTCCTACGGCTATGCGGAGTTTGACCCGAAGAATCCGACCACGATGTGGACATTCCATCCGCTTTCGCCAAACAAGAACTACCACAAGTTCACCCACGGCATGGGCGTTGGTGATGTGAACGGCGACGGCCGCATGGACCTGCTGGAGAAGGACGGCTGGTGGGAGCATCCCGCGTCACTGGCCGGTGATCCAGTCTGGCAGTTTCATCCGTTTGCCTTCGGCTCGGGCGGCT
Source organism: uncultured Verrucomicrobiota bacterium (assembly GCA_964566745.1). Classification (GTDB taxonomy): domain Bacteria; phylum Verrucomicrobiota; class Verrucomicrobiia; order Limisphaerales; family CAZMLP01; genus CAZMLP01. The sequence goes on from CAZMLP010001227.1 coordinate 1,598, forward strand.
CCCAGATGTTTGCCTACGATGTGAACGGTGACGGGTTGAAGGATGTGATTTGCAGCCTGGAGGCGCACGGCAACGGCCTGGCGTGGTTTGAGCAGGTGAAGGAGGGCGGGCAAATCACATTCAAAAAGCACGTCATCATGAACAAGGAGCCGCGCGAGAACAAATACGGCCTCAACTTCTCGCAGATGCACGCGGTGGATTTGGCGGACATGGATGGCGACGGCGTGAAGGACATTATTACCGGCAAGCGCTTTTGGGCTCATGGCAATCACGGCGATGTGGAGCCCAACGCCCCGGCGGTGCTCTATTGGTTCAAGCTTGTTCGGAACAAGGACAAAACCGTCGATTTCGTTCCTTACCTGATCGACAACGACTCCGGTGTGGGCACGCAGGTGCTCGTGGCGGACATCAATGGCGACAAGTTGCCGGATGTGATCGTCGGCAACAAGAAGGGGACCTTCATTCACATCCACAGCAAGAAGAAGGTGACGCAGGACGAGTGGAACGCCGCGCAGCCCAAGCCGGTCGGGCAATGAGTTTTCCCGCTTGGAAGGCTCAACGACGAAGCGCTAGCGAAGGCGCTCGACCCTTTCCGCGATAATCTTTCCGATGCTGAGCGAGGCGGTCGCGGCGGGCGAGGGCGCGTTCACCACGTGCACCGCCGTCCCGTTCCGCTCGATCAGGAAGTCGTCGACGAGGCTGCCGTCCTGCCGCAGCACCTGGGCGCGCATGCCTGAGCGGCCGAGCTTCACGTGCCGCGCCTC
>CAZMLP010001228.1:0-8879 GCA_964566745.1 uncultured Verrucomicrobiota bacterium
GAGGAGGGATTGGATGAGAGCTTTGTCGTGAATGACGGCGGAGTGATCCGCACTCAAATTTGGCATTACCCCGCCCGTAGCGAGTGTGTCGATTGCCACACAGCCAATGGCGGCCTTGCGCTGGGCTTCAACACGGCCCAAATGAACCGGGACTTTGATCACGGGGCAGGGCCGGAGAACCAGATTCGCGCCTTGTCCGACGCCGGGTATTTCCAAGCGGACGCGGGCAGCGTGAACCACCTCCGCGCCCTCGCGACGGCGACGAACATTGCTTATAGCGCGGAGTACCGGGCGCGCTCCTATCTCGCGGCGAATTGTGTGCAGTGCCATCAGCCAGGCGGACCGGGGCAATGGGACGCGCGGATCGTGACGCCAACAGCGAGTGCGGGATTGATCAACGGCAAGTTGAACAACGATCTGGGTGACGCGACGAACAAAGTCATTGTGCCCGGGGCACCCGACAAATCGATGTTGCTGCGACGGATCGCGATCAAGGATAGCCACCACATGCCGCCGCTCGCCACGACGGAGCTGAACCACGAGGCGATTGACTTGGTCACGAGTTGGATCGTGGGCGATTCCACCAATCTGGTGGCCTTTGCGGATTGGCAGACCCGTTACTTTGGCTCGCCGGATGCGGCCGACGCCGGTGAACTGGCCGATCCCGACGCTGACGGTCTTTCCAATCAGACCGAATATCTGCTCGGCACCAACCCGCTCGCAAAAAACGATCCACCGCGCACGGAGATTTCGAGTTCAGAAAACGACGTCACCATTGGCTTCCTACAAAATCCGAATCTGGTGTATGAGGTGCAATTTGCGAATACGCTTGGTCCCGAAATGCTTTGGCAAACGCTGGATGCGCCGGGCAACCGGCCGTTCCCGAGCTCAACCATGATTACCAACCTCCTCCACGACGTGATCACTGGAGACGCGGCCCGCTACTACCGGTTGCGCGTTACCCGCCCGTGACTCTGATTTGGCTTTCGGGTTGATCTTGTCGGGTCATCGGGTTTCATTTCTTTGCGATGGAATCCTGCTATCTCGGAATTGAAATTGGCGGCACCAAGTTGCAACTAGTGGTTGGCGACTCCCGGGGCAACATCCAGGAACGCCGTCGTTTGAACGCCGATGCCCAGGCGGGCGGCGCGGGCATTCGCGCGCAAATCGGGGCGAGCCTCCCTGAATTGATCGTCAATTTTCAACCGAGGGCGATTGGTGTCGGATTTGGCGGTCCGGTGGACTGGCGCACCGGTCTCATTTGCTGCTCGCACCAAGTCGAGGGCTGGGCCGATTTTCCGCTGGGCGAATGGCTCCATAAAATCAGTGGCCTGCTGGTGCGCGTGGACAATGACGCGAACGTTGGGGCGCTCGGCGAGGCCACGCGTGGCGCGGGAGCGGACGCGAGTCCGGTTTTCTACTGCACCTTGGGCAGCGGCGTGGGTGGCGGGTTGGTGGTGGAAGGGAAGATTTTTCACGGGGCAAAGCCGGGCGAGGTGGAGTTGGGGCACCTCCTTCTGGATCGAAGCGGAGCCATCGTGGAATCCCGTTGCTCCGGCTGGGCGGTGGACAAACGAATTCGCGCCGCAAACGAGATGCATCCCGACTCCGCCCTGGCGAAGCTTTGCACCGGCCAGACCCGCGGTGAGGCGAAATACTTGATTACCGCCGTTCAAACCGGCGATGCCACCGCCCGGCGTATCTTGGATGATTTGGCTGAAGACCTTGCCTTCGCGCTCTCGCACGTGGTGCATCTGCTCCATCCCCAGGTCATCGCGCTGGGAGGAGGGCTGGGATTGATGGGCGAGCCGTTGGCGAAGGCGGTGGGCGACATCCTGCCGCGCTTTGTGATGGAGGCTTTCGCGCCCGGACCGCGCGTGTTTGCCGCCGTGCTGGGCGAGGACTCGATTCCGGCCGGCGCGCTCGTCCTCGCGGCGAATCAATGATCCCGTCCGAACACCCCGGTGAGGATTACCTCTTTGGTTTTCCAAATCAGGGTCATCGTCATCGAGACAGGCAGCAAGACCAGGAATACCACTAGCAACTGGCGGCTGTTTTCCACCACCGCGAGCAGGAGTGGAAAGAAATCGAGCGCCGCGAGAATGTTGTAGAGCAAAACCACGCCGAAGATCACCAGCAGCAGGGCGCGGTTTAGCGCGGTAAAGAAACGGGTTTCCACCCGTAACGCCTCGTCCGGAAGCAGCGCGGCCAGCCGGTAAAGCACCTGGTTCAGGAAGAACAAAAAGCCCAGGCCGCACGCCATCATCAATCCCACCATCGCGGCGAAAAGGTCAACTTGCGGCGCCTTGTTCCACCAATAGAGGAACGGGGCAAGGCCGATGTTCGCCACCGCGAGCAGCTTGGCCCGCTCCAGCGCTTGCAGCCAAACACGCTCCTGCCGTTGAAAATGAGCGAGCTGGGTCAGGCCGTAGAAAAGCATTCCGGTGGTCATCAGGGCGGGAAACAGGCCCAGCGGACGCAGAAAATCGGTCAACGCCGTGCGAACCGAGAGGAGCAGAGTGAGGGGCAATCCCCAAAACAACGCGGAAAGCCCGCGTACCAGCCTGCCCAATGAGCGCATCAACTCGGCGTTGGGCGGGGTTTCAAGCATGCGGGTTAAATCGTGGCGGGAGGTCAGCAGTAAAGTTGTTGTCCGAGGCTCGCGCGCGAACGAAACCCGGCGGACCATTTCAGACGGGCGCTCAAATGGCCAGGTAAGTGTATTCCCGCAATCCCCGCTCGTATTCATCCAGCAGGCGCATGCCCTCGTTTGGCTTGAGACGATCCCCCTTGATGGCGCTGTCGATCTGGCTCTTCATCCGGCGTTTTAACTCGTTTTCGTCGTACTGCACGGCAGTCAACGCCTGGATAATCGTGTTGCCCTCGATGATTTCCTCGATGTAATAACCTGCCGGCTCGTCGGGATCGAGGAACACATGAACCTCGTTCACGCGACCGAAGAGGTTGTGCAGGTCGCCCATGATGTCCTGGTAGGCGCCCATCAGAAAGAACCCAAGATAATAAGGCTCCTGGCCGTTCCCATTCTGGTTAAGCGAGTGGAGGGGCAGGGTGTCGCGCACGTCGCGCAGGTCCACAAACTTGTTGATCGCTCCATCGGAGTCGCAAGTGATGTCCACCAGGGTCGCCTCGCGGCTGGGCCGCTCGTTAAGCCGGCTGATCGGCATGATGGGGAAAAGCTGCCCGAGCGCCCAGTGGTCCAGCAGGGATTGGAACACCGAGAAGTTGCAGAGATACTGGTCACCGAGGGAATCCTCCAGCTTGCGGATCTCCTCCGGGATGTAGGCCTGTCCCCGAAAGCTTCTCACCACTTCCTCGCTGATCTCCCAGTACAACGTCTCGATCTTCGCCTTGTCGGGAAGCTCCATGACACCCAGCATGAACATCTGGTGCGCGTCTTCTTTGCGCTCCAAGGCATCGTGCCAGGCCTCCAGTTTGTTCAGCTTGCAAAGGTTCTTTTTGATGTCGAGCACCTCCCGGACCAGGGCGTGCTCGTTCTCGCCGAACGTGAACTGGCCTTCCGGGCGCGTCTTGACGATCGAGCCAAACACCTCGACCACCAGCACGCTGTGATGCGCGACGATGGCCCGGCCGCTCTCGCTCACGATGTCGGGATGGCGAACCTTCTCGGCGTTGCAAATGTCCCCCAGGTAGTAAACAACGTCGTTCGTGTACTCCTGGAGCGAGTAGTTCGTCGAGCTGTCGAACGCGCTGCGCGAGCCGTCATAATCCACGCCCAAGCCGCCGCCGACATCGACGAACTCAATGGGAAAGCCCATCTTCGCCAGCTTCGCGTAAAATCGCGCGGCCTCCTGCACCGCTTTTTTCACGGTGAGAATGTCCGGCACCTGCGAGCCGATGTGAAAATGGAGTAACCGGAAGCATTGGGTGAGGTTCTCCGCTTTGAGTAGTTCCGTGGCCGCCAGTAGCTCGGCGGTGCTGAGCCCGAATTTGGCGTTTTCGCCGCCGCTCTCGGCCCACTTGCCGGCGCCCTTCGAGAGCAGCCGGGCACGAATGCCGATCATCGGCTCGACCCCGACCTGTTTGCTGACGGTGATGATCTGGCGCAATTCCTCCAGCTTCTCCACCACCATGATCACCTTCTTGCCCAGCTTGATGCCCACTAGGGCGAGGCGGATGAAGGCGGCGTCCTTGTAGCCGTTGCAAATAATCAAGCCGCCGGGCTGGTCTTGCAGCGCCATGCCGGCAAACAATTCCGGTTTGCTGCCCACCTCAAGGCCGAAATTGAACGGTTTGCCCGCTTCGAGGATTTCCTCCACCACCTCGCGAAGCTGGTTGACCTTGATCGGGAATACTCCGCGATACTGGCCTTGAAAGGCGAACTCGGTGATCGAGTTGCGAAAGGCGTTGTTCAGCGACTCGACGCGATGACGTAGAATGTCCTGAAAACGGATGAGCAATGGAAATTTTAGATTCCGGGCGCGGGCCTCCTCGATGATATCCACGATCTGCACCGTGGCCCCGGCCTCCTGCAGCGGGCGGGCGACGACGTGCCCGTCGTCATTGATGTCGAAGTATTTCGCGCCCCAGCGGTCAATGTTGTACAGCCCGCGCGCGGCCGGGATGTCCCACGGCGGCAGCGGTGCGGAATGATCACTCATGGATTCGGTAGCAAACGAGCGCACTATAGGTAGGCAAGCCGGGAATTCAATAGGGCGCTTGAAAATTCTTTGTATCCGCGCCGCCGGGAGCCGGAACCACTCCGCTCCGAACCTCCCCGGTTGCTCTAGGCTTGCCAATTGCCGGGAAGTTTTGGAAGTTGCGCGGAACAACGCATGAGCAAAATCGCCCTCATCACCGGGATCACTGGCCAGGACGGCTCCTATCTGGCCGAGCTGCTACTGGGCAAAGGCTACACGGTTCACGGCATCATTCGCCGCGCGAGCACTTTCAACACCGGCCGCCTTGATCCCATTTATGCCGACCGTCACGATTCCAAAAGCCGGCTCATTCTGCATTATGGTGATTTGGCGGATGCCAGCGCGCTGGCGCGGTTGATCGGCCACATCCAGCCCGACGAGGTATACAACCTCGCCGCGCAGAGCCACGTGCGCGTGAGCTTCGACGCGCCGGAATACACCGCGGATATCACCGCCACCGGGGCATTGCGCCTGCTGGAGGCGATTCGCGAGACCGGCATCAAGCCCCGTTTTTACCAGGCCTCCTCCAGCGAGATGTTCGGCAAGGTGATGGAAGTGCCGCAAAAAGAGACGACACCTTTCTATCCGCGTAGCCCGTATGGATGCGCCAAAGTGTTCGCGCACTGGATTACGATCAATTACCGGGAGTCCTACGATTTGCACGCCAGCAACGGAATTCTTTTCAACCACGAGTCGCCGCGCCGGGGCGAGACGTTCGTCACCCGCAAAATCACCCGTGCCGTGGCGCACATCAAAGCGGGTCTGCAAAAGAAGCTTTATCTCGGAAACCTGGAGGCGAAGCGGGATTGGGGTTATGCCAAGGAGTACGTCGAGGCGATGTGGCTGATGCTGCAACAGCCGGAGCCGGATGATTATGTGATCGCCACGAACGAGACCCATTCGATCCGCGAGTTTCTCGATGTGGCATTCGGCCACGCCGGTCTCGATTGGAAGGAATATGTCGAGATCGACCCGCGCTACTATCGGCCCACCGAGGTGGATCTGCTGATTGGCGACGCGAGCAAGGCAAAGAAGCAACTGGGCTGGGAACCGAAGACCAAGTTCGTGGATTTGGCGAAGCTGATGGTGGACGCGGACATCCAGTTGCTCAAGGACCATCGCGAAGGCCGCATCCGCGTGACGAGTTAAAGTGGTGGGGACATCGCGCTGCGATGTCCGGTTTTATCTGGTCGTCAGGGATTCGGTGGGAACGCAATCAAGCGCCAGCCTCGTTGGCCGGTGGGGCGAGACTCCGTCGAGCCGTGACCGTGTGTTTTCATACAGCGTAAGTAACTGATCTGAAACCAGCATGTCTGCCGGGGAAAATACGAAAAACGAAGACCCTGAGGTGCAAGCGCAGAAAGCTGAAGCCAAAGAGGGGATTGTCGGTTTTTTTGATATCCTCGGTTACCAAAGTTTCTTGGAAAACAATGAAGCAGGAGACGCCGTCAATGTGGTAATCAACACGCTCGCTGATTCTCCCGAAAAGGAAGGAGAATTCCGTTCCAAGTATGTTTCTTACGTCGGGGATCGGATGGAAAAGGAAATCGAGAAAGCTCACTTTCAAAAATTGGTGAAAAGGACAGACCATTTGGTGTTCTCGGACACGATCCTTTTGACGCTGGAGCAAGATTCGGCGGCCGATTCAGCCATGGTAAAACACGAATGGGGATTTTTCACATATCAGGTCAAAAAAATCACTTCTGAGTTATGGAGTTTTGGCCTTCCAATCCGCGGTTGCGTGACCACTGGGAAGTATTTCGTGAAAAGGAGCTGTTTTGCGGGTAAGTCGATTGTCGACGCCTACAAAACAGCCTCATCGATTGATGCCGCAGCTGTGGTTTTTGACAAGAGCGCGATGAAAGCTTTAATCCAGGCGCTTGGAAAATTTCCTGCTGAAATTGCAACTTTGAGCAACACTCTCTTCGAATATCCAGTGCCCTTGAAAGATGGGAGTTTACTGAAAGATTGTCGAGTATTGGATATCTTATCTGGCTGGGGATCGGCAGGGGGCGAATTTAAAAGAGACGCCAAGGCGATAGTGACAGATTGCTTTTGGAAGCATGGCAAAAAAATCACTCCAAAAGAGTATTCAAAACTGACAAATACTGAATTGTTGTTTCAACATATGAAGTGGAAAAACAACATTTGAACACCAAGCGCGCGTTAATCACCGGCATCACGGGGCAGGATGGTTCCTACCTCGCGGAATTGCTTTTGGAAAAGGGCTACGAGGTGCATGGCGTGGTGCGCCGCACCAGCAGTCTGGAGCGCTCCCGCCTCGACCGGCTTTACAAGGAGCCGAAAGTTTACGGGCAACGCCTCTCGTTGCACTACGCCGATCTGGATGATCCAACCACGCTGCGCCGCGTGCTTGTCAAGGCCGCTCCGGACGAGGTCTATCACCTCGCCGGCCAAAGCCATGTCGGCCTGAGCTTCGAGATTCCCGAGTCCACCTGCGAACTGACCGCGATGGGCACCTTGCGGCTGCTGGAGATGATCCGCGATCTGCCGCAACCAACGCGCCTGTTTCACGCGTCATCGAGCGAGGTTTTCGGCCAGCCCGAAATCACGCCCCAGGATGAGCAAACTCCTTATCGGCCGGTTAACCCGTACGGTTGCGCCAAGGCGTTCGCCACTCAGATGGTGACGGTTTACCGGCAGACCTTCGGCATCTTCGCGTGCAACGGAATCATGTACAACCACGAGTCGCCCCGGCGAGGCGAGAACTTCGTGACGCGCAAGATTTGCCGCGCCGCCGCCGCGATCAAGCTCGGCTTGGAGAAGGAATTGCCGCTTGGCGACACTTCGGCGCAACGCGATTGGGGCGACGCGCGCGATTACGTGGTTGGCATGTGGCAGGCGTTGCAGCACGAAAAAGCGGAGGATTTTGTTTTCGCGACGGAAGAGTTGCACAGCGTGCAAGAGGTGGTCGAGCACGCCTTCGCGACCGCCGGGCTGGAATGGCAAAAATTCGTCAAGCGCGACGCCCGCTTCCTGCGTCCCGCCGAGCCGCAACGCCTCGTTGGCAACGCCGCCAAAGCCAAACGTTTACTTGGTTGGACGCCGAAAATTTCCTTCGCGACTCTCATAGAGGAAATGACCCGCTCCGAATTGGAGCGTCTCTCCGCCAAGGCCTAATAGCAGTTTCCGTTCGCGTAGCGACCGCAGCGCTCGCAAAGCATCTCCTCATTCCAGCGCCATAGGCGCGGCATGCGACATCGTCGAGTGAGGTTGGAGCCGAGTTCTTGCCGCGGCGCGGCGCATGAATACTTCGTCGCCTCCATTGCCCCGCCTGTCTCATAAATCCGCGAGCGACCGGAAGGGCCCGCCCGGCGATTCCGACCAACGAGTTCGGGTTTGTCTCTCGTGCCATAACTGACGGCGCGATCGTGGAAGCTTGCGCCGACTTGGCCGATCCGCTTTGGGAGCCGGTCAAAGTGAAAAATCCTGGTGAAGCGGCCAAAAAACAGGGGAGGAAAACCTTTGACAACGCTCGGGAGCAGTCCCTACATTGCCCGCGCTTTGGCCGGGGTCGTAGCTCAGTTGGTAGAGCACCACAATGGCATTGTGGGGGTCAGGGGTTCGAATCCCCTCGGCTCCACCAGCCTTTAGCACGCGAATTTCCTCGTTTTCCGGGCGATTTCGCAGATTTTTGGAGGTCGGCGTCAGGGAAGGTCACGCCATTCTTAAACTATAGTTTGACCATGAATAGGCTTTTGCAGCGTCTTTTTTGGGCACCAAAGGGCACCAAAGGCGTATGAAGATCAGAAAGCTAATGCGCAGGGGGAAACCGGAGTGGGTTTTGGACTTCCGCTTGAACGGAACACGGGTCCGCAAATGGCATAAAAGCAAAGCTCTGGCCGAAACCGCCTTGGAGGAAATCAGGCAGCAGTTGAACGCCACCGGCAAGGTTTGGGCCTCGTTGACCGATGAAGAGCGGGCTGAGGCACTCCAGGTATTCGCCGAGGTGAAACAGGCCCGTCTATCGCTTCGCGAGGTTTGGCACAGCTACAGGACAAGCATCGGCAAGCCCGCTCCGAAACGGCGCACACTCACCTGTCAGTTTGCGGGCAAAACCAGCCAGGGATTTGCGGGTGAAAACCAGCCACTTTTGAGGTGAGGCGTTGGACCAAGTGTTCCTGTATTGGGGAACGCTCGGGGCGATGAATCAACTCAAAGTGAATCAAACTCAATCCA
>CAZMLP010001229.1:0-2729 GCA_964566745.1 uncultured Verrucomicrobiota bacterium
CCGCCGCCGTCGCGGAACGTGACCGCGAGCCAGTCGAGCAACCCGGGGTGCGACGGCGTGCCGCCCATATGTCCGAAGTCGTTCGGTGTTTCCACCAGTCCGCGCCCAAAATGGTAATGCCACACGCGATTGACGATGGACCGCCATGTCAGTGAATTGCGTGGATCAACAATCCATTGCGCCAGCGCGGCCCGCCGCTCGGCCTCGTTGGACGCGTTTTTTATTTCCAGCGCCGCGGACAATCCGCCCACGAAACGCAACGCCGCCGGCTCGGCCTCCGCCACCGGCCTGGTGATCTCGCCCCGCTTGAGCACCCGCACTTCGCGCGGCATGCCGAGCGCCTTGTGCCCCGCATCCGGTGGAAACACGTTCGCCCCGGCAAACACGCGTTGCGGCGCGGGCAACGCTGCAGTTTCCCGCGCCAAACGCTCGCCCAAAAAATGAATCCGCAAGTCGCGCTCCTCCGCCTCGGTGCGTTGCTCGCGGGGCTTGGACAACAGTTTGGCCCACGCGGCAGGCGCGGCTCGCACGGGACGCGGCTGGGTCGTGACCGCGAGCCGGAATCGCCCAATGGTATGGCGACCGCCATGCCTCTGCTCCAGCGTGAAAACCAGCGTTGCGCCATTCGTCTGGCCAATCTCGCGGCTCAACTCGAACACCGCCGTGTGCGCCTTGCCTTCCTCGGGATGAATGCCCCATGCGGTTTGCGGATTGCCATCAATGGCACGTTCAATCCCCCAATCGGCCTGGTTGAAGTCCGCCGTCGCGTTCTGCAGCGTCACGTTTTGCGGCGCGTTGGTTTGCCCGCGCGCCGCGACCGCCAGACGAAACTCGCTCAGATGCAAATTCCCGTTGTCGGGCTGCCGTCCCGGGCCGTGCTTGGGCAAAGAATCGTCCGGCAAAACTTCCAGCCGTGCCGCCGTGATGCCGGTCAAATCCGTCGTGGCGGTGAAGGTGTAAACCTCGGTCTCCGGCGCGGGGCCGGTGGCCAGCATGGAGCCGTCTGGTTGCGCCGCGAAAGTGGTTCCCTTCTCCGCCGTCACACTGTCTGCTTTCAGCACAATCCACTTCTCTGGCGCTTGCGAAAGCGATGCTTCCCATGCCGCGAATTCCGCGCGTCTCTCCGGCGTGAGCATCCGCTCCATCACATTCGGATCACGGCGGTCCAGGGCGATCTGCTGCCGCATCAATTCCTCCCGGCGCGCGTTCACCTTTGGATCGAGATCGTAGTAACGCTCGGCCTTTTCCGTCCCGGCAAACACCGCCTGCAGCGAGTAATATTCTCGCTGCGAAATCGCGTCGAACTTGTGGTCGTGGCACCGCGCGCAATGGACCGTCGTGCTGGTGAAAGTGGACATCACGGTCGTGACAATGTCGTCGCGGTCGAGATAGCGGGCGATCTGCCGGTCAATGGTGTCCTCCCGAATATCGCGCAACGAGCTCTCGTCCCACGGTCCCGAGGCCAGGAAACCAAGCGCCGGAATCAACGCCGGTTCCCCCGGATAGAGCGCGTCCGCCGCCACTTGCTCGGTGACAAACCGCGCGTAGGGCTTGTCGTCGTTGAGCGCGTGGATGACATAGTCGCGATACGGCCAGGCGTTTTCGCGCGGTCGGTCCTGGTCGTTCCCGTGGGTCTCGGCAAAATGAACCGTGTCGAGCCAGTGCCGCGCCCACCGCTCGCCGTAGCGCGGCGAGGCCAGCAGGCGATCCACCAAACGCTCGTACGCGCGCGAATCGCGATCCTTGACGAATGCCGCCACGTCGGCGGGACTCGGGGACAGCCCGGTGAGATCGAAATACACCCGGCGAATCAACGTCCGCCGGTCCGCTTCCGGCGAGAGGGTCAAGCCGTGCTCCACCAGCCTCGCCTGGACGAACCGGTCAATCGGATTGCGCAAAGTTCTTTGGTTCTTCTGAAGAACGGGAACCTGCGGCAAGACGAGCGGTTTAAGCGACCACCAATCCAAACGGTTCCCCTCCTCAGCCAACCCTTTGCCCGTGCCCAAAATGAACAGGCCCAGCAACACCATCCAGCACCCCGGCGCGCCTCGCCCGCGCCAGAAACAATGGGCGCTTGCATCGCGGTTGGTCGCGGAGTTCATGCGGAGATTCGTGGTGATATACGCGTCCGGTTCGCTTCGAGTGTCAACCCTCAATTTGACCGCGACGGCCACCTCCGAATTCACCCGCGTTTGACACCCGCTCCCGCATGCCCTACGAAATGGGCCATGCGAAATCTTTCCTCGTTGCTCGTCGCCCTTTTCCTCGGCCTCGCCGCGCATGCCGCCGATGCCCCCGCCACATTCAAAGTGAGCGGCCTCTCGTTCACCCGTCCTGCCGCGTGGGAATGGGTCGAGGTGGCGTCGCCCATGCGCAAGGCGCAATTTAAAGTGACCGGTGCCGACAAGAAAGAGAGCGCCGAGGTGATTTTCTTCTATTTTGGCCCTGGCAACGGCGGCGGCACGCAGGCGAATGTGGACCGCTGGCTCAGCCAGTTCCAGGAGGGGCGCGACAAAATCAACGCGAAGGTCGAACCGGTGAAGATTGGCAAATCCAGCGTCACTTATGTTTCCGCGGAGGGCACTTACATGAGCGGAATGCCGGGCGGCCCCAAGACGCCGATGGCCAATTTCGGCTTGCTGGGCGCGGTGATCGAGGACGCCGAGGGCAGCATTTTTGTCCGCCTTACCGGCCCGGTGGCACTCGCCAAATCCGCTAACGCCGACTTC
>CAZMLP010001230.1:0-4161 GCA_964566745.1 uncultured Verrucomicrobiota bacterium
GGCTTTGGCGATTCCGAAATCAATAATCACCGGCAGTGCCTCGCTCTGTTCCGTCTGTGTCACCAGAATATTGGAGGGCTTGATGTCCCGATGGATGATTCCCTTTTGATGGGCGTGCTGGGTGGCGTGGCAGACCTGGACAAAAAGTTTCAACCGCTCCCGGGTGGTCAGCGAATGTTGGTCGCAGTAATCGGTGATTTTTACACCACGAACCAGCTCCATCACAAAATAGGGCCGCCCGGACTCCGTCGCCCCCGCGTCAAAGATCTTCGCTATGTTGGGATGATCCATTAGCGCGAGGGCCTGTCGCTCCGCCTCAAAGCGGGCAATGACACTTTTCGTGTCCATGCCGGGCTTGATGATCTTTAACGCCACCCGACGGCGAACCGGCTCCTCCTGCTCCGCCATGAAAACAATCCCGCAACCACCTTCCCCGATCTGTTGCAACAATTTGTAGTGGCCGATGCGGTCCCCGGGTTTTTCTCCCGCAAAAAATTCCGCGCCGGTTTTGGATTGGATCGTTTGGGGAGAGTCTTCCAGGAAATCGCCCAACCGGTCGTGGCCTTCGAGCAGAGCCTCGACCTTTCGCCGCAGGTTCACGTCGCCGCGACAGGCTCGATCCAAATAGGCGGCCCGCTCCGCGCGGGGCAATCGGAGCGCCTCCGTGAAGATCTCCACGTCGCGACTGGCGGAATCATTCATCGAATCCGTGACTGCTGGGCCTATTTTCTGTGTTTGCGACTATTCATGTCACAACACAAGGCGAGAATTGTTCCCGAAATGGCTAACCGCCCGGAAGCAAATTTTGGACACGCGTTGCCGCGGGGGAATTCAGATTGCGAGGCGCGTCACCAACGGCGCGTCTCCGCCGACAAACTGCCATTTTGATCAGAATTCTCGCGCTATTCGACGTTAATCCGAAAATGGCTTCACCACAAAAGCGGCTTTCCTCCTTCATTCCCAATAGGTCGCTGCCCCGAAGGTTGCTGTGGGGATTGTTTCCTTCGGCCGCAAAAGGAGATGTTTCTCTCCCGCGCGAGGAAAATCCGGCAGAGCGCCGGGATTTCATGAAAAAGCACGGTTCGAACTTCCCCTGACCGACCAACGGTTTTCCATGGAATTCAAAAAACCGTTACTTTTTTGGTAGAATCGAGATCGTCTCCGCGAAGCGGTAATCAGAATTTGGCGCATCTCCCACCTTCTTCAGATTGGCGGAGAGGGGGGGATTCGAACCCCCGATACCCTTTTGGGGTATAACGGTTTAGCAAACCGGTTGTTGCCTTGCGCGCCTGTTACTGAAACATGCGCGAAAGGCGCATGAATAAAGGATAATACTGCATTTACTGGGCTTCGGCCAATTGGACGCAAAAGCGCACATTTACGAAATCCTACTGTTGCATACTGTTGCAAATGATTTACGCCGTCCAAAGGACTTTGCTCGGCCCGACAATCAGGCTAGCCGCAATTTGCCCCAGCTTTCGCGCGAGGATTGGCTAGGACGGGCTTTCTTGCCGCCGGGGTGCGTTCCCTTGGGGAGCGGCAAGCGATGCAAGCAAAGGCGGTCGCCAATCGAGTTTGGTTTGCAAGGAGGCGATTGGCTGGCCAAGGTGGCCTTGGATGACACCGTTTCGACCATTGGCAATTGTCGCCTCTCTGGCGGTCGTCCTGCTGGCATCCCTCCAAAGTCTCCCGGCGGCAGAAGTTGGCCCAAAACCCGTGGACGAAATCCGGAAGGCCGCTGAAAAAGGTGACGTGCGAAGCCAGATTGAGTTGGCAACGGCGTACCTTAATGGAGAACGCGTGCCGAAGGATAATGCGGAGGGGATCAAATGGCTTCAAAAAGCAGCGGAGCAAGGTGACGCGAGCGCACAGAAAGTTGTCGGGGATGCCTACAGCGAGGGAGTTGGGGTCTCGAAGAATGTCTCGGAAGCGGTCAAGTGGTACCTGAAAGCGGCGGAGCACGGACTTGTTATCGCGCAAATTCGTCTCGGCAAAATGTATCTCGAAGGCGAAGGCGTCCCCAGGGATCATGATGGGGCCGTGAATTGGTTTCGCAAAGCTGCCGAGCGGGCCGACGCACGGTTGATCGCACGAGAACACGATTACGACGGTATTCCAAAGTTCGCCGTCGATGTGCTCGCAAAATTGTCAGAAGGGACGGATGAGGACGAAGCAATTGCTGAGTGGGATTTAGGCAATCTCTACCGGGATGGCAGTGGAATTCCCAAAGATCAAACAGAAGCCGTCAAATGGTACCACCGGGCTGCGGAGCGTGGAACGCCTGAGATGCAGAGACAGTTAGGAATCTTTTACGAAACTGGCAAAGGCGTCCCGCAAGATTACGGGCAAGCATTTAAGTGGTACCGCCGAGCGGCTGAACGAGGCGATGCCCTTGCACAGAGTTCATTGGGAATACTCTATAGCCACGGGCAAGGCGTGCCCAAGGATGAAGCTGAAGCTGTAAAATGGTGGCGAATGGCTGCTGAACAGGGAAATATCGTCGCACAGCTGTACTTGGGCGCCATGTACCAAGGAGGCACAGGTGTCCCCAAGGATGCAACCGAAGCAGCAAAATGGTATCGAAAGGCAGCCGAACAGGGAGATGATTATGCTCAGGCCAACTTGGCATTTCGTTACCAAACCGGCGAAGGCGTGCCCAAAGACTACGTTGAAGCCGCCAAATGGCATCGCAAGGCAGCAGAGCAAGGATTCGCGATGGCGCAAGGTGGCTTGGGATTCCTCTACCATTACGGGAACGGAGTTACCAAAGACCTCGGCGAGGCAACCAAGTGGTTCCGTAAGGCAGCAGAGCAAGGATTCGCAAATTCGCAATACATGTTGGGCGTTGCTTACCGGGACGGCGAAGGTGTCATTAAAGATTACGTCGAAGCGTACAAGTGGCTCAATCTGTGCGCTGGCGCGGGCGATGACATTGCTAAAGACAATTTGGCAAAGCTCGAACTCCTTATGTCTCCCGGCCAAATTGCCGAAGGCCAGAGACTCGCGCGCGAATTCCGGCCGCGTTCTGGTGCCGATAAGGTCGCGGGAGAGTCTGAAAAGTCCGGCGCGGTTGCCCGGCGAAGCGGTTCGGGTTTTTTTATCACGGATGATGGGTTTCTCGTGACAAACGCGCACGTCGTGAAAGAGGCGAATCGAATCACGCTGACGACTTCAAGGGGAACCGTCGGGGCAGCCGTGGTCAAACTTGACCTTGCCAACGATCTAGCCCTTTTGAAAGCGGAAGGTCCCCGCACGCCGTTGCCCCTATCCGCGAGCCGGGGTGTTCGGCTCGGCGCGACTGTGGCCACGCTCGGCTTTCCGAATGTCAGCTTGCAAGGTTTTGCCCCGAAACTCGCAAAGGGCGAGATCGCGGCGCTCTCCGGCGCGCATGACGACCCGAAGCACTTTCAAATTAGCGTGCCGGTTCAACCGGGGAACTCCGGCGGCGCATTGGTGGACGAGCGCGGGAACGTCGTGGGTGTCGTGTCCGCGAAGCTCGACGCGGAGACGGCATTGACGACCAGCGGCGCATTGCCGGAAAACGTGAACTACGCGGTGAAAAGCAGTTTCCTGCTTGGCTTCCTCGAATCGGTTCCCGATGTGTCAGCAAAGCTCAAAGAACCGAACGCGAGCCAGCGAAAGTTTGAGGACATCGCGGAATCACTCGGGCAATCTGCCGCCTTGATCCTCGTTTATTGAGTGTCGCCCGTTTGAATCGGAAGAAACTTCAAAACAAAGCCATCGGTTCAACTCGGTTGTATGCGGTGTGCCTCCGAACTCTATCACGGCTCCCGCCGTCAAGCCTTCGCAATTGGTATAGCGGTACGGCTTGAAATTGAATAAAAAATCAGGCCGCTCCCAGTTCGTTCTGACTACTAACGGCTTTCAAGGCCAATCGAACAGTTGAGGGTGGCAGCCCTCGACGCTTTTCTTGGTTTTCCAGATATTTGGGAAATCTTTCCTTTAAGTAGGTCTCGCGCATCCATTTCCGGTATTCAGCCAATGCTGACTCTGGATAAGCTGTCAGTTTGCGGGCAAAACCAGCCAGGGATTTGCGGGTGAAAACCAGCCACTTTTGAGGTGAGGCGTTGGACCAAGTGTTCCTGTATTGGGGAACGCTCGGGGCGATGAATCAACTCAAAGTGAATCAAACTCAATCCA
>CAZMLP010001231.1:0-3352 GCA_964566745.1 uncultured Verrucomicrobiota bacterium
AAAAGCTCGCGGCGTTGAAATTATAACCACGGAGCGAGACGTCCTCTTCCGGTTGTTCTCCCGCAATTTTTATGACTATACGAGGTATTGTTTTTGATTGTGACGGCACCCTGGCCGACACGATGCCGCTGCACTGGCGCGCCTGGCAATCAGTCACCAGCAAGCACGGCATCCTGTTTCCCGAGGACCGCTTTTACGCGCTCGGCGGCGTTCCCTCGCGTGACATCTTGAAGATGCTGGGCGAGGAGCAAGGGCTGAACCTCGATCACATCGCGCTTTCCCACGAGAAGGAGTCGCATTACCTGCCGCTCATTCAGCAAGTGGAGCCCGTGAACGCAGTGGTGGCCGTGGCGCGCGAGCATTACGGCAAGGTGCCGATGGCGGTGGCCTCCGGTGGCACGAATGTGATCATCAACCAGGTGCTGCGGCACTTGGGCATCCGGGATCTGTTCCAGGCGGTGGTGACGAGCGAGGATGTCACCCGGCAGAAGCCCGCTCCGGACATCTTTCTGGAGGCAGCGCGCCGCATTGGTGTGCCGCCCCAATTCTGCCGCGCCTACGAGGACACCGACCTCGGCCTGCAAGCCATCCGCGCCGCGGGCATGGAGGCCGTGGATGTGCGCACGCTGGTCGTCGGGTCGAGGGATTGAGCGAGCTACCCAATCTTGTGGACCACATCCACGTCGCCGGAGCCGAGGCGGTACACGGCGCCGACCACGCGCAACTGGCCGTCGGAAATCATGCGGTTGAAATATTCACTGCGGAGGGCGGTGGCGTCCACGACCCGCTTGACGTTGGCCTTCACGGCATTGTCGAGCAGGTTGCCGGTTTGATTGCGAGCGTCGGCCACAGCCGGGGCAATCTCGCGCAGGAGGAAACCAATCGCGCCAGGGCCGTCCCCGGCATTGGTCGTGGCCGCGACGGCGCCGCAACTCTCGTGGCCCAGCACCACCACCAATCGCACTCCCAATTGTTGCACGGCGTACTCCAGGCTGGCCAATTCGCCGGTGCCGAGGATGTTCCCCGCCACGCGCACCACAAACAGGTCACCCTGCCCCTGGTCGAAGATCAGCTCGGGCGAGACACGCGAGTCCGCGCAGCCGAGGATTGCGGCGAAGGGAAATTGCCCCTGCGCGTGCAGGGCGCGGTCCTCCTCGGTGACGACGCGCTTCTGCTTGTTGTTCGCGAGGTAGCGCCAGTGTCCCTCCAGGATGCGCTGCATCGCCTGCTCCTTGGACAGTCCTTGGCCGGGTGTGCGTTTCGGATCGACGGGGGGCGTGGTCGAGGATTGGTCGCTCATAGGTAGATTAGCATTAGTGCGCAAGCCGGACCCAAATGCCCACCAAAACGGTGACGCCGGCCGGCATGAGAAAACCGAGAAACTGCCAGTGATGGAAGCAGAGCGCGCCAACGAACGCGCCGATGACAAAAAAGGCGACATTCGCGGCGCGCATCCAGACCAGTCGCCGCTCGAGGCCGCGCTCGATGGAGTTTGCGGGGGTGATGAGCCACCGCACGACACCAGTGCCCAGGTCCGTGGTGGTTCCCGTAAGGTGCGAGCTGCGAAGAATGGTGCCGCTGGCGGCGGTGACGACGGCGTTGTGCAGGCCGCTCGCGAGGCAAAGCATCACGAGCGCGGGATATTGGGTAAAAAGATCCACGGGACCGCCAAACTCGCCGAACCATTCCGAGTGCCCGCCCAACGCGACCACCAAAATCAGAATAGCCGCGAACCCGAGCGGGACGGAGTAGAGCGGCTTTTGCCCCTGTTGAATACGGCGAGCCACCAGCCACGCGGAGAACATGCATCCGAGCAGAAAATAAAACGGAACGGTGGCCACCGAAAAGGCTTCAAACAGTGTCTTGAGCGCGAAGTCCGCGCCGAGCAGCGAGTAGAACCCGGTGACGTGGCTGACGAAGCTGCGAAAGCCGAGGAAGCCGCCGGTGTTGGTCGCGCCCGAGGCGAACGCGAGCAGCAGCCACCGCAGCGGCGGGAGCAGGCTTTTGCGAAGTTCAGAGAGCGCGGAGGCCATGCGCTGCATCAATCGGCCAACGCGGCCGCGACCGTCTCAAACTGCGGCAGAATCGCATCGAAGCCGCCGATGTGAATCACCTCCAGAACGTGCGCCTGGGCGGCGGCAAGAACGATACGACCGTTTTTTGCGGCGAGCTTTTTGGCGGCCGCGAGGAGCACTTTCACCCCGGAGCTGCTGAGGTAATAGAGCCGCGCGCAGTCGATCACGAAGCGCGTCTCCCCCGCCTCGATGAGCGCCGTGATGCGCGTCTCCAGAATGGAAAAAGTGACGCCGTCCAGCCGTCCCTCTGGCGCGAGCACCCACCCGCTGGCAACTTTGGTCTCGTGAATTTGCATAAGCTCGAACTTAACAGCCGGTATATAAACTATGGATACCGCCGCTGGGAGGGATTTTGCCTTTGAGCGCGAAGCGACGACGAGGCATATCCATGGCGATCCGCGGAGGAGGAACAACAAAGTCCAAAGGCAAAAACGCCTCGGCCCGGAGGGTTTCGCCGAAAATCGCGCGGCGACTTCGTTGTTCCTCGGTTACAGGTCCGCGAGGGACATGCTCCCTCGTCACGCCTCGTCGGCGCGCGGTTTTGGGCGAAACGGCGGCGTCCATAGTTTTTAAACAGGCGGTTAGCCCCGGTCACGGCCCGGCCCGTTTTTGTCCCCGGCCAGCCAAGGACGGATCATTGTTTCCGGCGGGCCAACTGCAAGCAAAAAGCCATCCTCGCTGCGACCCGACGAACAGAAAAACCAAGGAAACCGGGGACACGGTGAAGCATCCCCGGCCGGCCGTTAAATTTGGAAGCGGAAGGAACGGCCCTACGGCACCAGACTCCACGGTCCTTTCACGCTGTTGGACTCCTCGAGATTACCCTGATACTCCACCTCAAAGGAGTTGGCCGACGCGCCGCGGACGCGCAAGCCCTGCGCGCGGTAGAAGTGGGCGTTCAAGCCGCGTGTGATAGGCAGGGACTTGATTTGAATCCCGTTCTCGCACTCGTCGAGAATGCCATTGCCATTAAAGTCGCCGATGCCGAGCGATAGCTCGAAGGCGTCGGAAATGCCGTTGCGGTTGCAATCGTCATCCACCGCCGCCTCGCAACTGTCCGGGATGCCGTTGTGGTTTGCGTCCGCCACGGCGCCACCCGCGATCTCGCACGAGTCCGGTATCCCATTGTGATTGCAATCGGCCGCCGAGCCGTTGGCGATCTCCACCGCGTCAGGAATTCCGTTTCCGTTGCAGTCGTCGTCCACAGGCAGGCCCACGACGAT
This sequence comes from uncultured Verrucomicrobiota bacterium, assembly GCA_964566745.1. Lineage (GTDB taxonomy): Bacteria > Verrucomicrobiota > Verrucomicrobiia > Limisphaerales > CAZMLP01 > CAZMLP01. The sequence goes on from CAZMLP010001231.1 coordinate 3,299, forward strand.
CTCCTTGAGCGCGCTGTTGGTGGGAGTCAGATACTGCGCCTCGATCGCGGCGTG
>CAZMLP010001232.1:0-5706 GCA_964566745.1 uncultured Verrucomicrobiota bacterium
TAACGGGGCCTTCGGCTCGTGGCGCAATTTGTTTCGCTTTGTGGTGTGGGCGGGGGTGATCGCGACGACCATTAGCGCGACGGTGGGAGTCATAACCATGACCACCGCGGGAATCGTTCCGCGTCCCGAGGTCGCCCGCGCCTGGCTGACTTGGTGGGCGGGGGACATGCTGGGGGCGATAGTGATCACACCCAGCGTGCTGGCGTTGCTTTATCCCCGGCGGGAAAAATGGAATCAAATCCGGGTGCTGGAGGCGTTGGCCCTGGCGGCGAGCCTGAGCCTTTTCTGCGGGCTGGTGTTCCTTTGGGGAGTGCCGGGCTTGCGGCCGGACGCGCCCCTGATGTTCCTTGCGTTCCCCTTTTTGGTGTGGAGCGCCACGCGCTTCGGCTGGCGTGGCACGGGCCTGGCCATGTGCACCGTGACGATTTTCGCCATTTGGGGAACGGGCCAGAAAACCGGTCCGCTGGCGAATTATACGCCGTTGGCCGCCAGCGTGATATTGCAGATGTATCTCATCACGGTCGCGGGCGCCTGCCAATCCCTCGCGGTTCTCGTGAGCAAGCGCCAGCGGGTCGAGAATGACCTGCAGCAAGGGCGCCGGATGCACGAGCGCACCGAGGAGATCACCAAACTGGGCAGTTGGGAATGGAACATTGAGACTGGCCGCGTGCGGTGGTCCCGGCAGGCGTTTCAGATTTTTGGCGAGACGAGCCAGACAGAGCCGCCCGTTCTCGAGGAGTTTTTGGAGCGTTATGTGAAACCGGAGGATCACGCGGAAATCCTGCGGCGTTGGGACATGGCGCGCGCCACCGGCGAGGCCCAGCGCATGGAGTACCGGATTATTCTGCCGGACCGCAGCGAGCGGCTGGTGTGGAGCGAGGCGCAGGTGCTCACGGACGCCAGTGGCCGCCAGATTGGAATGGCGGGCTCGGTGCAGGACATCACGGACCAGCGGGAGGCGGAGCGGCGGTTGCAAACGAGCGAGGAGCGGCTGCGCCTGGCGCTGGAGAGCACCGAGGACGCGCTCTGGGACTGGGATGTGGCCGGAAATCAATTCTTCATCTCGCCCCGGCTGGGAATCTTGCTCGGGCGTCCGCCGGGCGAATTCGAAATGGGCCGGCAGACCATGCTTGCCCTCTGCCATCCCGAGGATGCCAGCCGGGTGGAGGATCATTGGGAAGGCCACTTGGACGGCCGGCTGTCGAGCCTGGACTGTGAGTACCGCATGCGGCACCAAAGCGGACGCTGGGTGTGGGTGCGCGCGCGCGGCAAGGCGGTCGCACGGGATGCCTCGGGGCGCGCCACACGCCTGACCGGCACGCTGATCGATGTCTCCGCCCAAAAGGAGGCGGAAACGGCTTTGCGACGCAGTGTCGATCTGTTGCACCAAACCGGACGATTGGCGGCCATTGGCAGTTGGGAGTTGGAGTTGCCCTGGCTTCGGCCAGTCTGGTCGGAGGAAGTCCGCCGGATTCACGAAGTGCCGCCGGATTTCGAGCCTTCCTTGCGGCTGGCCATCGATTTTTATTCTCCGGACGCGCGCGCCGTCATCGCGCGGGCGGTGGATCGCGCCGTGGCGGCCGGGACGCCGTGGGACCTCGAGTTGCCGCTGGTCACGGCCAAGGGCAACCGGCGCTGGGTGCGGACGATGGGCCGCCCCGAGTTCTCCAATGGCAAATGCGTCCGCCTCACGGGAATTCTGCAGGACATCACCCAATTGAAACGGGCGGAATCACAGCTCGGCCAGGAAAAGGCGCTGCTGGAGCTGGTCGCCAGGGGCCGCCCGTTGGACGAGATTTTACGGCGGCTGGTCCTCAGCATCGAGGAGCAGGGGACGGGCGTGTTTTGCTCCATTTTGCTGGCGGCTGAGGACGGGAGAAGCTTGTGGCATTGCACCGCGCCCAGCCTGCCCGGGGAATATACGCAGGCGGTGGAGAATGTTTGCATCGCGGAAGGAGCAGGATCGTGCGGCACGGCGGCGTTCCGCGGAGAGACGGTGGTGGTGGCGGACATTGCCACTGACCCGCTGTGGGCGGGATACCGTGAACTGGCGCTGGCGAACGGCTTGCGCGCCTGCTGGTCCCGGCCGATTTTTTCCGAGTCCGCGCAGGTGCTTGGCACCTTTGCCATGTACTACCGCGAACTCCGCGCGCCCGGAACGGCCGAGCAGCAACTGGTCGAGCGGGCGGTTCATTTGGCGGGAATTGCCATCGAGCGAACCCGCTTTGCCCGCCGCATCCAGGAGGGCGAGGACCGGCTGGCGGCGGTGATTGACTCGGCTCACGAGGCGATTATCAGCGCGCGGGACGATTGCCTGATCGACTTGTTCAACCCGGCCGCCGAAAAAATGTTCGGCTGCGCGGCTGCCGAGGTGCGCGGCCAGTCACTCGACCGGTTTTTGCCGAGGGAATTTTTGGAGGGCGCGGGGGCGGGCAGAGAGCAGGGCGCGACCCGGGAAGTCGTTTGCAAACGGGCGGACGGCGCGGCGTTTCCAGCGGAGATTTCCATTGCTGTGACGCGGATCGGCCAGGAGCCGCTCTACACCGCCGTGATCCGGGACATCACCGAGCGACAAGAGGCGGTCGCCACCCAACAACGCCTCGAAGGGCAGTTGCGCCGGGCGCAAAAGCTCGAGGCAGTGGGGCGTCTGGCGGGGGGAATTGCCCACGATTTCAACAACATCCTTGGCGCGATCCAGGGCAACACGGAGTTGATGAAAATGATCCTCGGCCCCGCGTCGGCCGCGCACGAGTTCGTCGATCCGATCCTGCGCTCCTGCCAGCGGGCTTCCGAATTGGTGAAGCAGATTCTCCTGTTCAGCCGTCAACAAGAGCCGCGGCGGCAACCGTGCCAGTTGGCGGCGTTGATCGGGGACGAGCTGAAACTGGTGCGCGGCACCCTGCCGGCGGCAGTTGAGTTGCGGTGCGCGCTGAGCGAGGAGCCCACCCCGGTGCTGGTGGATGCCGGGCAGATTCATCGCGTGCTGTTGAACCTCGTGGCCAACGCGGTTTATGCCATGCGCGACCAGCCCGGCATGCTGTGGATTGCCGTGACACCGCATGAATTGACCGGGGCGGGCGCGGAACGGGGAGTGGATTTGCCGCCGGGACATTACGCGCGCTTGTCGGTCGCGGATGGCGGAACCGGAATGGACGAGGCGACGCTGGCACGGGTCTTCGAGCCGTTTTTCACCACGAAGCCCCCCGGGCAGGGCACCGGGCTGGGCCTGTCCGTGATTCACGGCATTGTGAGGGACCACGAGGGCGCCATCACGGTGCGCAGCCGGGTGGGGGTGGGAACCACCGTGGACATTTATTTTCCGCTGCTCGCCGAGGCTCCCGTGGTCGCCACGCCCGCGCGGCAAATGCCTCCCAAGGGCCGTGGCCAGAACGTCCTGATGGTGGACGACGAGCCGGAGCTGCTAAAAATGGGGGGGCTGGCGCTCGACCGGCTCGGCTACCAGGCCACTTTGTTCAATAACTCGCTGGAGGCCTGGGAGAACTTTCAGGCGGCGCCGGAGAAATTTCATCTGCTGCTCACGGACTTGACCATGCCGGGACTCGACGGCGTGGGTTTGGCCACTCGGGTGCGGGCGTTGCGGCCGGATATTCCGATCGTCCTCATCACCGGTTACAGCGCTCCCGCCGCGAAGGAGGCGGTGCAAGAGGCGGGCATCAATGCCGTGCTCCTAAAACCCGTTTCGCTGGATGACTTGGGCGAGACCATCCACCGGTTGGTTGATGGCGGCTCGGACGGGGACGCGAGCACGCTGGAGCTTCTGTCCGAAAATCTGGGCTGATTTCGAGAGCGCTATTCCCGCAGCGAGAATTTCCCCTTCCACTCGATCCGGTTGGCGCGCGCGTGGGTGAGCAGCGTCACGGAAAGCTCGATGGTGTCACCAGCCCGGAGTACCTTGCGACCGAGCGTTTCCGCTGGCAACTCCAGCGCGGCGACGTTGCGCACGCTGAGGTTTTGTCCCGAGAGGTTCTCCAGGCGTGCCCGGTTGTCGCTCAGAATTGGCTCGCGTCCCGCCCCAATCCGCGCGTGCAGTGGCGGTTGCCCGTCGATTTGAATGGTCCAGAGCGGGCGGTCCTCCTTGGGCACCGAGGCGCCGGAGTAATAACCGGACTCGATGATGTCAAAGGAGAATAGGCCAAGATACAACGCGCCCGCACTCCAGCAGGCGTAAAGGTCCGCTAGCGGAAGCTCGGAGGAGGGCGGCACAAACCCCTGTTCGCGAGGCCAGCTTTGGAGCGCGCGCCCGGGCGTGAAATCGCCAAAGGGATCGGCTGGCGCGCGTGGAATCCCGTGCGACGCGTCCGGCCTGGAAACGGCGACGCCATGCCGGCTGGCCGGCTTCAAGTCCGCAAACACGCGGGTCAGCTCGTCGTACGGCTGGTTGTGAATGTCCACGAGGCCGAAGTTAAAGTTCTCGCCATCATCACGCCCGTGCGTGGGTTCGTCGAAGTATTGGAACCAGTCCGCGCCCACCACGTATGGCAGGCCAAGCAACTCGCGCAGCGTCCCCCGGGCGGCCTCGGCCCGTTCGCGCTGGGTATTGACCAACGGGTAGAGGCCCTGGGAATTGCGGTTGCCGCTGCGATTGTCCCGCGCAGCCAGATAAAATTCGCTGATGAGGAGGGGCTTCCCGGTGAGCGCGTGCAACGTGTCGAGGTAACAGCGTGCCGAGGTGCCGTCGCTCCAACTCGCGTTCAAGTTGCTGGACACGGCGTCCGCGTAACGCGCGCAGGCTCGCGCCACCTCGGGATAGAAAAAGGATTGGTAACGGTCACCGAGGTAAAGCGCGCGCGGGTCCAGCTTGTGGATGATGTCACGCATCAGGTGGTAGTAACGGTCCGCGAGCAGGCCAAGAAACTCGCGCATGACGCGGATGCCGGCGCCGCCCGGGCGGAGAAACAACGTCCCGCCGCGTTGCAACTCGGCCCAGTTCGCCGCGTGCTCGGGGCGAAAATCAACCAGCAGTTGCCTCCAGTCATTGCGATACGACTCGCGCAGCAGCCGGACCAACCGCTGGCGTTGCCCGCTTGAAGGCGGTTGCTCGAATGTCATCTTCCAGAGCGTCGCGTTCCACCAGCCCAGTTCATTGTCGCTGTAATAACCCAGGAGACGCGGGTCGTTGCGAACGGCGGGGATTTGCTCGCGGGCGATTTGCTCCATGCGCCGGACATTTTTCGGCTCCCACATGTCCCACCACGGCGCGCCGGCCGTGGAGCCAATGTGGAGCACCGGGGTGAGCCATAGTGTTTGTTCGCGCGAGGAACGGAGGAGGTCGAGGTCGTTCCACGCGCCGAGCGTGGTAAACCCCCATTGCTTCAACCGGCGCAAGGCGTCGTCCGACCAGGCGGCGGAATTGGGGTAATATTTCCACCACGCATAACAAGGATTCTCGACGTCATACCAGTCTTTGGGTGGCCCGGGGGTGACCACACCGACACCAAGAGAAAAGAAAGGGCGCCCGTTCGGCGCGCGCAACCACCAGGCGGAGTTGCTTTGAACCAACGAGAAGGGTGGATTGGTGACCGGCGGCGCGGCCTGGAGCGAGGGCAAAAGCAGTCCCCACGCGCCGAGGACAGCGAGCACCCGGCGGAAGGGCATGAGAAACACGAGGTTGCGCATAAGATATCGCGTTCTGGCGAGAATGGGCGGGTCACCCGTGAAATCGCCGTCGCGCGGTGGATTAGAGGC
>CAZMLP010001233.1:0-2619 GCA_964566745.1 uncultured Verrucomicrobiota bacterium
GACCATCGCCGAGTCCAGTGTGGACATCCTCCTGAATCGCAACCTTTCCGCCCTTCAGTCGCTCATCGACCAGTTCACCGAGATACAAGGAATCAAATACGTCTATATCACGGACGAGTCCGGCGAGTTCATCGCGCACACGTTCGTGCCCGGCGTGCCGGAGGAAATTCGCAAGAGCCACACCTCCGACACGAACTCCGTGGTGCGGCGCATCGCGGGCATGGGCGAGTTCGTGGAGGTGGGGAGCCCGATTCTCACCGGCGTGGGCGGCTTCGCGCATGTCGGCATGGACCGCGGCCTGATCGCGCTCAAAATTCAACGCGCCATCGGCCGGCAGGTTTACCTGATCTCAATCATTTTCGTCATCGGCATTTTCACCACCGTATGGCTGGTGAATCTCGCCGCCAAACCGCTCAATGATTTGATGGCCTACGCGGTCAGGCTCGCCACGCCGGACTCCGTCAAAAACCCGGCCCTGGCCGATGACAAATTATTGAGCCGCGATGACGAGGTCGGCCAATTGGCGCGATTGTTCCTCTACTTCTCCAAAATACGGGACGAGGAAAAGGCCTGGGCGGAAAAGCCCGGGGAAAATCCCGAAAGCCACTAAGCGCCATGCCTTCCCCAAAAGCATTCCCCCGGTGGGTCATCGCGCTCAATTGCACGATCCTGCAAATCTGCTTCGGGACGGTGTACGCCTGGAGCTTCTTTCAATCCTTGCTGATCCAGAAGCTCGGCTGGTCCTTCACGGACACGGCTTGGGCGTTCAGTCTCGCGATTTTTTCGCTCGGAGTTTCGGCGGCCTGGGCGGGCACCATGCTTCCGCGCGTGGGCCCGCGCAAGCTGGCCATCATGGGCAGCGCGCTGTTTGTGGCGGGTTACTTTCTTTCCAGCCTCGCGTTGCGCGTGGAGAATATTTCGCTCTTCTGGCTCGGTTACGGAATCATCGGCGGCGCGGGAATCGGCCTCGGTTATGTGACACCGGTCGCCACCGCGGCCAAATGGTTCCCGGATCGAAAGGGCCTGGTCACCGGCTTGGTGGTGATGGGCTTTGGGCTGGGCGCGTTCCTCATGAGCAAGGGCCTCGGCCCCTGGCTGCTCAGCCGCGCCGCCGGCAATCTCGTCCACGTTTTTTTCTGGCTCGGCGTCATCTTCGCCATCGTGCTCGTTCCCGCCAGCCTGACGCTGGGCAATCCGCCGGCCCAACCGGTCGCGGCGAGCGGCGCGTTTTCCGTGGACGACGCGGGCGATCCCGAGGGGGTCGCGCCTTTCCTGCGCACACCGCAATTCGCGATGATGTGGATCGTTTTCTTTTTCAACATTGCGGCCGGGATTTCGATCATCAGTTTCCAATCGTCCCTGCTGCAGGAGGTTTGGGGACAGGCCGATCCGGGCATTGAGCCAAAGAAACTCGCCGAGTACGGGGCCACCTTGATCGCCGTGAGCTCCTTGTTTAACGGCGTCGGGCGCCTGTTTTGGGGCTTGTTGTCGGATCGCTTTGGACGCGTCCGGATTTTTCGCATTCTGCTCGGGAGCCAGATGATCGTGTTTGGTGTCCTGCTCACCGAGCGCAATCCCTGGGTGTTCTGCGCCCTCGTCTGTTACGTGCTGCTCTGCTTTGGCGGGGGGTTTGCCACCATGCCTTCCTTTGTGCTGGATGTGTTCGGCGCCAAGCGCATGTCCGCGATCTATGGCGCCATTCTGACCGCTTGGGCTGCCGCTGGAATTGTCGGACCGCTCTACGTGGGCCGGCTGAAGGACCAATATCCCGATCGGGCGGTAATTTATTGTTTTCTCATCGGCATCTTCTTCCTGGGCTTGGGCTACATCTTTTCCCAATTGCTGAACAACGACCGACTCCGCCTCGCCAAGCCCACGATGGAAAGCACCCTGCGAAGGTATAAAATCCCCGTTCCCCGAGTGTTGCCGGGCCGGGGGTAACGGTCACTGATTTTTCTTTTCCGGGACGTCGGTGCGGGTGATCGAGATGAATCCGAGGAAGCTGTAATATTTGAGACGCGCTTTTCCCACCAGCGGCCCGCTGGAGTAGAAATGCCCGCCGGACTTTTGCTCGTAGGCGAACAGGGCCAGCTTCGCCACCGAGTAAAGCTTTTGGGTTTTCATGAAATAAATTTCCGGCGTGGTGACATTGCCGGCAAAGGGCACGGGCACCGGAAGGCTGGGCATGCCGATCAAGGAGCTGGAGCTGTCGGTCGAGAGCGCCCCGCTCCGCGGCTCCAGGACGACGTCCGAATTCGCGGCGCTGGTGGCCAGCAACGCGCCGTGATCGCTCAACATTTGCCGCAAGGCGCCAATCACGTAGGGCTTGTCGTAACTTTCGAAATACTGGGCGTCCACGAACACCTTTTTGTCTTTGAACATCTCCAGCATGGGCGCCCCCCGGAGGCTCCGGTCCGTCGCCGTGCTCAACATCAATTGCTCGGTGGCGGTGCGGGGTGGCTCGGAGATTTTCGTTTGAACGCAGCCGGCGCCCGGCAACACGACCGCCGCCACCACTGCCAAGAGTGCGGTTCGATTCATGGTTTTAGAGCAAATTAAATAATTATGCAGCCGCGCGCCGACGGCGTGGACTCCCCGGAACATAGCCAGGCAGGCGCC
>CAZMLP010001234.1:0-2213 GCA_964566745.1 uncultured Verrucomicrobiota bacterium
GCATTCGAGCCGCGGAACAACATTTGGAAGCAGACGTTCGGAATCTTTTCGCGCAACTGGCGCAACCGTTCCCACGGGTCCTCATGAAGAAACCGGAGCGTGGTGTCAAATGTCGCGCCGCCCCACATCTCCAGGCTGAACAGTTGCGGGGTCCGCCGCGCCACCACCTCGGCCACCGCCAGCATGTCGTAAGTGCGGACGCGCGTGGCCAATAGTGATTGGTGGGCATCACGGAACGTGGTGTCGGTGATGAGCAGGCGTTTTTGCTTGAGCGTCCATTCGGCGAACTTCTCCGCGCCCAGCTCGAGCAGCAATTGGCGCGTGCCCGGCGCGGGCGCGGCCTTGACGGCATTCGGCAAGCTGCCGGGATTGGCCGAAGGAGCCTTGATCATCACCGCCGGACCGGGAGCCTTGAAGCCTTTGGACTGCGGATTGCCGTTGACGATCACGTCACCCAGGAAGGCAAGCAGCTTGGTCGCGCGGTCGCGGCGCGGCTTGAACCGGAGCAACTCCGGCGTTGTGTCGATCAGCGAGGTGGTCGCCTGGCCGCTGCAAAACACGTCGTTTTGGATGACGTTGTCGAGGAACGGGATGTTGGTCTTGACGCCGCGAATGCGGAACTCGCGCAACGCGCGGTCCATGCGTTGCAAGGCCAGCGGAAAAGTGCGCCCGTACGCGGTGACTTTCACCAGCAGGGAGTCGTAGAACGGTGTGATGACGCTGCCGGACTCGCCCATGCCGCCATCCAGCCGGATGCCGTAACCTCCCGTCGAGCGGTAAGCCAGTATCTTGCCGTAATCCGGCGTGAACCGGTTTTCGGGGTCCTCGGTGGTGATACGGCACTGCACCGCGTAGCCATTGCGGGCGATTTTCTCTTGCGGTGGCAACCCCAGTTCCGGTCCGAAAAGCGAGTGGCCTTCCGCCACCAGAATCTGCGAGTACACCAAGTCGATGCCGGTGATCACCTCCGTGACCGTGTGCTCAACCTGGATGCGCGGGTTCATCTCGATGAAGAACCACTCGTGCCGGTCGAGGTCGTAAAGGAACTCGATGGTGCCCGCGTTGTCATAGCGCAACTCGCGCGCCATTCGCGCCGCCGCCTCGCACAAGTCAATCCGCACGTGGTCAGGCAGCCCGACACTCGGCGCGATCTCCACCACCTTTTGGTGACGCCGTTGCACCGAGCAATCGCGCTCGTGCAGATGCAGGACGTTGCCGTGCTGGTCGCCCAGAATCTGCACCTCGATGTGCTTGGCGCGCGGAACGTATTTTTCCAGAAACACCGCCGGGTTGCCAAAGGCGCGATCCGCCTCGGCTTGCGCCTCGTCCAGCAGGTTGCCCAAGTCCGCCGCCTTGTGAACCACCCGCATGCCGCGACCGCCGCCTCCGAACGCCGCCTTGATGATGAGCGGAAAGCCAATCTCTTGCGCGATCTTGAGCGCCTCCGCCCGGCTGCTCACCGGGTCTTTGGTGCCGGGGAGGGTGGGCACGCCGATCTTCTGCGCCAGCGCGCGGGCGGTGGTTTTGTCGCCCATCATGTCGAGCAACTCGGGACGCGGCCCCACGAAAGTGATGCCAGCCTCGGCGCAAGCGCGGGCGAACGCCGCGTTCTCGGAAAGGAATCCGTAGCCGGGGTGGATCATGTCCACTCCCTTTTCCTTCGCCAGCGCCACGATGCCCGGGATGTCCAAATAGGCGCCGACTGGCCCCTTGCCCACGCCAATCAAATACGCCTCGTCCGCCTTGAAACGGTGCACGGAAAGGCGGTCCTCTTGCGCGTAGATGGCCACCGTGCGCAGGCCCAATTCCGTCGCCGCGCGGAACACGCGCAAGGCGATTTCACTGCGGTTGGCCACCAGCAATTTCTTGGGGCCGCGCTGGGCGTCGCCGGGGCTGGGAACCTCCGGGTTGCGGGTCGGTTTCGTCATGTGCCGGTCTTTATACGGAGGCAGGGGACGCCTTGTAAACAGCGAGGTTGTGTTTTCCGGCGGGAAACCCCGCCGGATTTGCGGGCCGCAGACTTGCCTTGGAACGCAAGAGGCCGGTAGAATTCACGCATGTCGGAAGCCAAACCAGCGGCCCCCACGACCGTCTGCATCAGCGTGGGCACCGCCCCGGATGAGGCCGGAAAAACCGTCACGCTCCGCAAGGTGATCGTGATCGGGCGCGACGCCGAATGCGACTTGGTGATTCGCGACGTCAAGGCTTCCCGG
>CAZMLP010001235.1:0-5816 GCA_964566745.1 uncultured Verrucomicrobiota bacterium
TCGGCCGGGTCCGCGCCGAGTTGAATGATATTGCCCCGGAACGGCAAATGCTCACTAGCAAGCTTGCCGGCATCCAGTCCAAGTTGGACGGCGCCAAGCAGCAGCAGAAGCACATTGAGTCGGAGCGCAAGAAGCTCGAACTGGACGCGGAGGCCAAAAAGCAGCTCATCGACAAATACTCCATACAGCAATTTCAAACCAAGAAGAACGAGGAGTATCGTGCGTTGGCGCACGAAATTGAAAATTGCAAGGCCGCAATTCGCAAACTGGAGGACGAGCAGATCGATTGGATGGAGAAAGCCGAGGCGGTGCAAAAGGATGTCGCGGCGGTGACCCAGGCCACGAATGAGATGAGGAAAGTGGTTGATCAGCAGATCGCCGCCCTCGCCTCCCGGGAACAAGCCCTGCAGAAAGAATTGACCGGCTTGCAAGAAGGCCGGACCACCCTGCTCGAGGCGGTCGAGGAAGGGACCCGCAACCGCTATGAGCGCCTGCTTAAAAACAAGGGTGACAAGGTGATAGTGGGCATCGAGCACAGTGTTTGCGGCGGCTGCCACATGAAACTGCCGACCCAGATCATCGTGTCGTGCCAGGGCCATCAGGAAATCATCACCTGCCCCAATTGCGGTCGCATTCTTTATCACACCCCGGACATGGATTTGGCGGCGGCCGACTGAACAACCGGCGGGAGCAGGAAAAAAGGGGGAGTTGGGACGGATCTCAAGTTGGCAATAATTTTGCTTGCAGCTTTCCGGTCTTTTTGAATTAATCCCTTTTCAGCGCCAAGCACATGTCGCAAATGAGTGCCAGTGAGGGCAAAAATCGTTTTTCGCAAGCCGGTCCTGTACTGGTCGTGGATGACGATCCCTTGATGCTGGAGCTTGCCTCGATCGCCTTGCGTAAAGCGGGGCTTCGGGTGCGAACCTTTCCCTCGGCCGAGGCTGCCCTGAGTTTTCTGGAAACCTCGTTGGAGGCCCCCTCGCTGTTGGTCACGGATTTTTCCATGGGGGGCTTGAACGGTCTTCAGCTCATTGACCGGGTGCGGCACAAGTATCCCGGCTTGGTCTCCATCATGATTAGCGGCACGGTGGTCGAGGAGATGCATTGCGAATCCAAGGTAAAGCCGGATTATTTCCTGGCGAAACCTTATGAGGCCGAGGATTTTGCAAGCATAGTGGCGCAAGCTGTGGCGCGTCCGGACACAACGTGTCCGGCATGTCCGCCTGCCTGGATGATTAACCAGCAAGCGGGCCAATGGCGGCTTTGAAACGGTCAGGCCATAAGTCGGGGTCGTGAATTCTGGCTTGGTGGTAAAAACAAGGTGTTCCCAGATAGAGGACGAACTATGCCGAATAATTCGGGTGGTGGCGGGCTTGCCTTTTCCAGATTGATGAAAAAGCAGCCGGTTTCACCGCGTGTTTTTGTGGTGGACGACGATCCAGAGTTTTTAAACCTGGCCGCCACTTTGCTGGAGTTGGAGGGCTATCAAGTCGATCGCTTCGAAAACCCGCAACTGGCTTACCAGGCATTTTGCGCCGCGGAACCGCGTCCCGCCGCGCTGGTGTCGGATTGCAAAATGGCGCCTTGGACCGGGGAGGAACTGGCTGAACGCTGTCGTCAGGTCAACCCGCGCCTCGGGGTGCTTCTCATCAGCGGGTTTGTGCTGGAGGCAGCCGGGGAGCAGTATCCGGTGGCGGACGCTTTTCTTACCAAGCCGTTTTTGGCGGAAACGTATCTCGCGACGGTGGCGGCAGTGCTGACCAAGCAGGAATTGGAACCGGCGCGATAGCCGCGGAATTTGACAGCCAAAGGGCCGCTCTCTAGCGTCCCCCGGTGACGCGGCGAGCCCGGAAATTTGGCATTTTGCTATCCAGCGGACCGGAAACGCCCGGATTCCGCCAAGGATTGTCGGTGGCGGGAGCGGAGTTGGGGTCCGGGTCGGAGGTGTACCTTTATTGCGTGGACGAGGCCGTGCGCGGTGTGGCGGACCCGCGTCTGCAGGAGCTCCGCGCCAATGGCTTGCGCCTTTTTGCCTGCGCCTTGGGAGCGCGCCGTTACGGGGTAAAGATGGACGAGTCGGCGATATTTTCCGGGCTTGCCACCTTGAGCGGCATTATTGCCAACGCGGACCGTTTTGAGAACTTTGGTTGATCGGGGGTCAAAGAGAAACGATCCAACATCTGCTGTGGCATCAAACTCGCCCAAACGCCGTGTCCTGTTCGTGGTAAGCAGCGACCCGCGCTCCAGCCATCTCCCGGCCGAGGCGCTCCGGATCGCGGCGGGTCTGGCGGTGTGGAAAGAAGTGGAGGTGGAGGTGGCCCTGCGAGGCCCTGCCGTTTTGCTGCTCCACATGGCAGGCTTCGGCCTGGTGAACGAGGAGGAAATCGCCCGCAGCCTGGCAATACTGGTCGAGAGCGGTGGCGCCATTTGCGTCGAGGAAACCAACCCGCTCCTCCCTCCAGCCGGTCAACTGGCTGCGTCCTGCCAGCGACTTGACCAGAAGACCTTCGCCGCCCGCGCCGCCGAAAGCGGAAGCGTCATCCGGTTTTAGGTCCCGGGCTTTCCAAAACAAGGCTCAAATTCCTCCAATTCATCCGCCGGAGCGCCTTCCCAATGCCCCTGCTCGTCACGATCTATACCAAACCCGGTTGCCCGTTATGCGAGGAGGCACTGGCGGAAGTCGAGGCGGCGCGCCCACGGCAAAATTTCCAAATGGAGGAGATCAATATTTTGACGGACCTCGCGCTTTACGAGCGTTACCACCATGCGATTCCCGTCGTCTGCGTCAACGGTGTGGAGGTGTTTCGTTACCGGCTCACCAGCGAGGACCTGCTGAAAAAGCTCGCGGAAATCGGCCGCCAATCCTGACGGGTGCTCACCGCCCGCCCAGCGACGCCAGAATGGACTCCGCCGCCGCGCGCGGATTGGGAGCCGCGTAGATGGGCCGGCCAATCACCAGCCAGTCCGCTCCGGCCGCCAGCGCCTCCGCGGGTGAGAGCGTGCGCTTCTGGTCATCCTTGGCGGAGGCCGCCGGCCGAATTCCCGGAGTCACGAGTTGAATTTGCCGGGGCAAAATCCGCCGCAGCACGGCGATCTCCAAAGGCGAGCAAACCAGGCCCCGCAAACCGGCCGCCGCCGCCAGCCCGCCCAGGCGCTCGACTTGCGCGGTCGTGTCCGGAACAAAACCAACCTCGCCGATTGCCTCGTTGCTCAAGCTGGTGAGCACCGTTACGCCCAGCACCAGGGGGGCCGGTCGCCCCGCGGCCCGCGCCGTGGATTGCGCGGCCTCCTCGGCGGCGCGCATCATCTCCCTGCCGCCGCTTGTGTGGATCGTGAGCATCTGCACATCGAGCGCCACGGCGCCCGTCACGGCCTTGGCCACGGTGTTGGGAATATCGTGAAACTTGAGATCGAGAAACACAGCGGCGCCGGTGGCTCGCACACGGCGGACGATGTCCGGGCCGGCCTGCGTGAACAACTCGCTCCCGATCTTGAAGGCGCCCGCGGCGGAGCGAAGTTGCTCCACGAGGGCAAGAGCCGTCTCCACTTCAGGAACATCCAGCGCGACAATGATCGGATTCTGCATCGCGCCGAGTAGAGCATGCCGGCGCCGGGCTGGCCAGTGGCTCGTGAAAAAACTACGGCTTGGGGTCCACGCTGGAGAGCGGCTTGGGTTCTGTCTTGGCCTTTTGAATAATCACCAGGCCGTTGGCGATTCCACGCTCGGTCCCCTCGCTCGGGCTGTTGGCAATCTGACCCCGCACCCAGATGGTGGCGGAGCCGCCACCATCCAAATTCAACGCCTCCTCGCAGCCCAGGTCCGCCATGTATTTCGCCAGCTCCGCGTAAGTCATGCCCGCCGAAAGGTTCCGTTGCCGGCCATCCACCTCCACCAAAAAGATAAACTGCTTGTTCCAGCCCATCGCCGCGCGCGGATGCCGCCTGGTCACCTCGCACGACTGGATCTTCCCGTTGCGCACCAAGGCCGGGCCACCGCTCAAGCCGGTGATCGCGCCCTTGAGATCCGGGCTGGTCGCCATGGACAATTTCAAAATCGCGCCCGGCTCCAGCTTCGGCGCGCGCCGGGCCATTTCCGAGCCGAGGGACAGCACCAGCGAGTCTTTTTCCAGCGGCGCGTCACCCTTTTCCCGCACTTCTTTCACCCGCGCGGTGTATTCCTCGCCCGCGCGCAACGGGAGCCACGCGCCATCGGCCGCCTTCTCCAGGACCAGTTCGCGGCCCCCTCGTGTGAAAGTGGACGACCCGACCGCGCGCGTGTAGAGCACCGCCGTGCCGGAGACACGCCGCTCGTTCAAACCAACGGGAACGCTCTTACCGTCCGGCCAGGTGACGCTCAATTTGGACGCGACAATTCCCATGTGCGGATCGCCGCTCGCGTCCACCCACAGGCAAGTCCAGGGCCCGGGCGCGCTGACGAGCTCGCCCCGAAAAATCTGCAAGCCTTTCGGATCACCGCGGTACGGCGTGTCATTGTCGTAAAAGTCGCCGTTGATGGCCGCCACGGGACGCCCCAAATCGTTCGGCAATCCGCGCACTTGCTCACTAATAGGGACCAGCCCAATCTGGTTTCCCTTCGCCATCATGCTGTGCAATTGAAAATCCGCGTTCGCACGATCCACCTTGACCACGTGGATGGACCACGGAATCGCCGCGATCTCGTCATGGTGATAGGAGAACCCCGCGGGCGCCTTTACCGGGTTGGTCTCCCCCCCGGCAACGGAAGCCGCCAGCAACACGGCAACGAGAGCGCCGCCAAGGCATTTGCGCGCGCGAGCGGCGCGCGGAATCATTGAATGACTATAATGGGCCAGCCTCATTGCTTCTCATCCTTTGCTTTTTCAACCACCACCAAACCGTTCGCCGTTGGCCGCTCGCGCCCGTAACACGGGCTGTTCAAAATCCGCCCGCCCATCCAAATCTCCGTCGAGCCGCCCCCGTCGAGGTTCATCGCCTCCTCGCACTTGAGCCGCACCAGCACTTCCGCCAGTTCGCGCAACGTCATGCCGACGGAGTCGCGTTGCCGGCCGTCCACCACAATGAACAGCACGTCGGTCTTGTTCCAGCCCACCGCCGAGCGCGGATGACGCTCGTTGCCCTTGAACACATGCGTCGGCACCACCTTCGAATCCCGCACGATCACCGGCCCGCCGCCGATGGCGGTGCGCACCCCTTTCAAGTCCGGCTGCGCCATGGTGGAGATGGTCACCCGGTCCCCGACCGCGGGTTTAACCGGGGAACGGCTTTGCGAATACCCGCCCATGGACAACACCAGCGTGCCGTCCTGGATGGGAGAATTGCCACCGCGCCGGACCTCGCGCACCTTCGCCGGAATTCCCTCGCCCGCCCGCAGAATCAGCGGTTGGCCGGCGTCGGGGCTTTCCAGGATCACATCGGTGCCACCGCGTGTGCCGGTGGTGTCACCCATCGCGGTTGTATAGAGCACCACCTCGTTCCCCGAGCGCTCCTCATTCAGCTCGAAGCGCGTCTTCTCGCCGCCCGGCCACAGGACGTAAAAGTCCGGCTCGACGTCATCGATCCTCGGCACTCCCGCAGGAGTGATCCAAAAGCAGGTCTTCTCCACCGGCGCGCTAACGAGTTCTCCAAAACGGATTTGCAAGCCACGCGGATCGCCCCCGAAGTCGTCGTCCCGGATGCGATGAAAATCACCATTAATGGCCGCCAGCGGACGCCCGGCCCCTTTCGGCAATGCGCGAATCTGGGTCGTCAAGACGCTCAGGCCGATCCGTCCCCCGGGCGCCAGGGTGGTGGCGAAATCCAGGTTGGTGCGGCTCCGG